>JAYVST010000220.1:0-5154 GCA_043775255.1 Burkholderiales bacterium | reverse complement strand
TCCGCGATGGCGGTGTTGGCCGGAACCTTGAGTCCCGCGCGCATTCCTTCCGAGGCGATGTAGCCGTTGAAGAACTCAACCTCGCTGGGGCGCGCCTTGCGCAGGTCCTGCAACGTGCCCGACATGCCATCGCCGGACATGGTCTCTCCAACTTTCTTGAGGGCATCCATCGCCTGCGCCAGGGATGCGGAATCGCCCGCCGCCGCGCCCAACCAGACCGTCGGCGCGGCGCCGAAGAGCTGCGCCGGATCGAAGCCGAGCGCGCGGCCGACCGCCAGGGCTTCCGCGCCCAGCGTGATCGCGACGCTGCGGGTGTCCTCGCGGGAATAGACCTCGCGAAGCGAGAGGCCCGTGAGGCCGGAGAGCCCCGTGGTCATGCTGTTGGCGCAGAGCTTCACCCAACGCTCGCCCCACAGGTCGGTAGTCACCTTTGCATTGTCGACGTGCTCCAGCACGCGGGCCAGCCATTGGGCCCGCGGCGTGGACCGGCCGTGCATCTCGCCGACCTTGAACGTGGTTCCTGTGCCGCGCCGGCGCGAACGGCGCACCGCGCCGGGCCCGGTCAGCGACACGTCGAGTCCGGCTGCGATGACCCCAAGCGTCCGGCCCCAGCCGACCATGCGGGCAACCGTATCCTCCACCAGGGCGTTCTGCATCGTCGCCACCGGTACGCCCGCCGGCAGCCAGGTTGCCAAGAGCCTGGCCGACCATTCGGTGTCGTAAAGCTTGGTGGCAAGAAAAGCGACGCTGGGCTTCAGATCGCGCAACCGGTAGGCGTCGGTGAAGTGCCACGCCTGGGGCCGCGCGATGGATTCGCCTTCCGGGGAGGCTATCGTCAGGCCGCGCGAGCGGATCGCCTCGACGTGCTCCGGCCAGCCGTCAATGAGCACGATCTCCATGCCGGCGGCCGCGAGCATCCCGCCGACGTAGCTGCCCACCGCCCCGCCGCCTAAGATGACGGCGATCCCATCGGCGTGGCTCACTCCGGCGCAATTCCTGCGCGCTTGACGACCTCCGCGAATTTCGCGGTGTCGTCGACGATCCGACGCGCGAACGCCTCAGGTCCGAGCTTGCCGGGCGTGACGCCCTGGCTTGCGACCGCTGCGGCGAATTCCGGTGAATCGAGAATCGTCCTGACGGCCGCCGCTGCCTTGCGCACGATGTCATCGGGCAACCTGACCGGGGCGACGAGCCCCCACCACGAACTCATGTCGAAGCCGGGATAGCCGCTTTCGGCCACGGTCGGCACGTTGGGCTGGAGCGTGGAGCGCTCGGCGCCGGACACCGCCAGCGCGCGTAGCGCACCTGCGACGATATGCGCATTGGTGGCGTTGGTGGACACGAACCCGGTCTGCACCCGCCCGGCGACTAAGTCGACGATGGCATCGGCATCGCCGCGGTAGGGCACGTGGTTGAGCTCGATCCCCGCCATCGTCCAGAACAGGCTCGAGGTGAGATGCGGTCCCGCGCCCACACCCGAGGAGGCGAAGTTGAGCGCTTTCGGGCGTGCCTTCGCCAGCGCGACGAACTCGGCTACGTTGCGCGCCGGCACATCCTTGTGCACCACCAGGAAATACGGGCCGACGGCGCACAAGGCGATGGCCCTGAAGTCTTTCACCGGGTCGTACGCGATCGCCTTGCGCACGCTCGGCGCGATGATCTGGGCGCTGGAGATCATATACAAGGTGTAGCCGTCCGGCGCCGCCTTTGCGGCCACCTCAGCGGCGATCGTTCCCGCTGCGCCGGTCCGGTTCTCGACGATGAAACTCTGCTTCTGCGAATCGGTCAGCCGCGCGGCCACCACGCGGGCGACCTGATCGTTCGCTCCGCCGGCGGGATAGCCCACCAGAATCCGGACCGGTTTTTCCGGCCATTCGGCGCGCGCGCCGCCGGCAAAGGCCATCAGGAAGGAGGCGAAAAGCAGGGCCATACGCGCGCCATTCATGCTCTGCTTTCCTTTGCGTAGCCCTGCTTCACAAGGAAGGCGAGCAGGTCGGCCACGCAGCGATCGGCGTAGCCGTCGCAGATGTTGTGGCCGGCGGTGTCATAGAGCTTGAGTTCCGAACCCTTGATGCGTTTGTGCATCTCGCCGTAGGCGCTCGCGTGGCCGATCTGCTCCCGGCCGGCGGCGACGATCAGCGTCGGGCAGGCGATCCTGGCCGTATCCTCCATGAATTCGTGCGTGGTCATGTGCAGCACGAAGCGGGCGATAAAGGCCGGATCGTTGGCGCCGGCCTGATCGAGAAACCACTGCACCAGGCCAGGGTCGGCTGTTGGGTCGAAGCGCTCGTCGATGGTGTCGGCAAGAAATTTGCGCAGGCCGCGCTCCTGCACCTTCGGTATCCAGGTCGCGGCGTGGCTGTTCTTCAGGCCCGGCGTTGAGCCGTAGAGCGCCAGGGTCTTCACCCGGTTGGGGTGGTGGATGGCGAGTTGCTGCGAAACATAGCCGCCGGCCGAATTGCCGACGATGTGCGCGCTCGACACGCCCAGCAGGTCGAGCAGCTCCAGCACGTCGCCGACCAGCAGCGCGAGGGAAAAATCCTGCTCCGGGTCAGGCTTCTGCGAAGCGCCATGGCCGCGCAGCTCCATGCGCACCACCCGGAACCTGCGCGCGAGTGGCGGCACCCAACCGAACCAGCGCTGCGCGTTACCCATCGCGGCGTGCAGCAGCAGCACGGTGTCCGGCCGGGTCCAGGGATCGGTGAAGTCGTCGACGTAGTAGGCGATTTTCATGCCGTCGCGCGAGGCGAATGTCCGGGTCTGGGTCATCATGTTTTGCTCAGCCTTTGAAAGGATGCTTCTTGTCGTAAACGCGCGCGGCGTCTTCCATGGTCATGAACTGCGCGCCCTCGTCGGACAAGCGCCGCAGCAGCTTTTCAAGCGCCATCATGCGGTGGCCGCGCCCGATCACGAACGGGTGGAAGGTGTAGTTCAGGATGCCCCAGTCCTCGGTCGCCTTCATGTAGAGAAAATCGTCGATCCAGTTCTCCAGCACCGCGTTGGCGTTCATGAGGCCCGGCAGGATTGTCGCCTTGGTACGCAGGAACTCGAAATGCGGATAGTCATCGAGCGTCCAGCTCACCGGCATCTCGATGAGCCTGGTTTCCTTGCCGAACACGGCCGGTTTCTCCAGCTCGATCGCATCGCCCAAGCGCACGCGGTAGGGCATGTGGTCGTTGCCCATCATGCTGCTGTCGTACAGGAAGCCGTGCTTGAGGAACAGCCCCACCGAATGCGGCGACAGGTCCCAGGAGGGCGAGCGGTAGCCGCGCGCGTATTGACCGGAGAGCTTCCTGATTTGCTCGTTGGCGCGTTGCAGCCCCGCATCTTCCTCTTCTGCCGTCATGTCGTTGGGCGGCATGTGCGTCCAGCCATGGTGGCCGATCTCATGCCCGGCGTCGAACACCCGCTTGCATTGCTCGGGGTAGGTCTCCAGCGTGTGGCCCGGCACGAACCAGGTCGAGCATACCTGGTACTTCTTGAGCAGATCGAGAATGCGCGGCACCGCGACCGGGCCGAATTCGCCGCGCGAGATCGGCGTCGGGCTGTTCAGCCCGCGCGAGATGAAACCCGACATTGCGTCGAAATCGAAGCCGATGGTGGCGATGTGCGTGGCCATGCCTTTCTCCTGACTCAGTAGGCGGAACGGCCGCCATCGGCGGCGATTGCCGTCCCGGTGATCATGCGCGACTCGTGCGAGGCAAGGAACAGCGCGATGGCCGCGATATCCCCAGGTTCACCCATCCAGAATGGATAGGTCTTGAGCTGCTCGGTCACGTTCTGCCGGTCGGGTGCGCTTCCCGGCTTGCCGGGCATGCCGTAAGTCTGGCGCACGCGCAAGGTGTTGATTCGGCCCGCAGCGATGCAGTTCACCCGCACGTTCTTCAGGGCGTACGTGCCCGCCAGCGTGCGGGTGAGCGAGATGATGGCGCCTTTGGCAGCGCTGTAGATATGGGCCGGGTTGGAGCCGCGCAGCCCGGCGCCGGAGGACATGTTGACCACCGAGCCGCCGCCGGCCGCGACGATTTTCGGGATGACGTGGCGGCAGGTCAGCATCGTGCCCTTTACGTCCAAGACCATGGTGTGGTCCCAGACCGCCATGTCGACCTCGGTAATCGGAGAATCGGCGGGCAGGGAACCGCCCGCCGAGCACAGCAGGGCGTCGATCTTGCCGAACTTCGCTGCGCCGGCGTCCGCCGCCGCCCGGATGCTGTCCTCGTCGGTCACGTCGGCCCGCACAAAGATCGCCTCTCCGCCCTTGGCCAGCACGGCGTTGGCAGCCGCCTGGCCGGTGTTGGCGTTGAGATCGACGATGATGATCTTCGCGCCCTCGCGCGAGAACTGAAGCGCCGATTCTGCGCCGATGCCGGCGCCACCACCGGTGATCAATGCCACCCTGTCCTGCATGCGTTTCATTGCGCGCTTTTCGCTGGCATCCAATTTGGATTCTTGCATTTTCGATCGCGTCGGTCCAGCGCGCTCCACCGTCGGGGAACTGCTGTGTCTGCGCGGGTGCGGAGATGGCGATCGCCACCATGCCAAGCGTCACCAGCCTGCTTCTCGATGACCGGCAGTTGCCCCAGCGCGCTGCTCACTACAGGGACATTGATCCGCGTCGGAGTGTCGCTATTCTCGCGCGGTGCATTCGCAATCACGACACGCTCGAGTTTATCGGGGCAATGCTGCGAAAGCGCCGCTCGGCTGGTCTCGGCTAGGCAAAGAACAAAGGCCCGGTCAGCGAACAAAAGCCCGATCAAAATTTGTAAAACATTTCCTGGATGGTGTCGCGCTCGCGCGTCACGGTCAACGCCAGCATCAGCAGGATGCGCGCTTTCTGCGGCAGGAGGTCGTCGGCAACAATGAAGCCGGGCGTATCCAGCTTGGGGGTCGTGATGACCCGTCCGGCGGTCGAGCGGGTCGCGATCACCACCGCAATGCCCGCCGCCAACGCCCGTTTTCCCGCCTCGAAAAATGCGCTCGGCAGGGCGCCGCCGCCAAAACCCACCAGCACGAGACCGTCGGCGCCGTGCTCGATCAGCGCGTCGATGAGCACGCCGTCGGCGCCGCTGTAGGAATACACGATGTCGACGCGCGGAAGTTTTTCCGCAGCGCTCACCTCGAACGGCGTCGCGCGGGTGTGCGCGCGGGTGACGG
>JAYVST010000219.1:0-7536 GCA_043775255.1 Burkholderiales bacterium | reverse complement strand
GTGCGCCTGTCCGATGCCTTGCCGACGGAGTCCGAAGGCCGCGACATCGAGATTGTCGGTGTCATTGCCTCGCTGCCACAGCATTTCGAACGGGGTGTCCGCTTCGAGTTCACGACTGAACGAGTCCTTGCCGCAGGGGCGCAGGTGCCGGCAAGGTTACAACTGGCCTGGTACGGCAGTCGGGAACCCGGCGCTGCCGACGAGGGCCCGCAAGTTCGACCGGGCGAACGCTGGCGGCTCACGGTTCGTCTCAAACGCCCACACGGGGGCGCAAACCCGCACGGATTCGACTATGAAGCCTGGCTGCTTGAAAAAGGCATCCGGGCTACCGGCTACGTTCGCCCACCGCGCAGCGACAGCGCACCGCAGTTGCTTGCACCTTTCGTCTGGAGTCTCGCGGGGTTGGTCGATCGTGCAAGGGAGCGCCTGCGCGACCGTCTGCAAGATGCGCTGGCAGACCGCGCCCATGCCGGCGTCATTGTCGCGCTGGCGATCGGCGACCAGCGTGCCATCGACGCGGATGACTGGCAAATATTCACGCGCACCGGCGTGGGTCATTTGATGAGCATTTCCGGCTTGCATGTAACGATGATCGCCGGCATGGCCGGCGCGCTGACGTTTTTCGGCTGGCGACGTTCGGAGCGCCTCATGCTCGCCCTGGCGGCGCCGCGCGCTGCGGCAGTCGCCGGTTTCGCCGCTGCCTTTGCCTACTGTCTGATCGCCGGCTTCGCCGTTCCGGCGCAACGTACCCTGTTCATGCTGGGTGTCGCTGCCTGGGCCATGTGGCACGGCTGGTTCGGGTCCGGACTGCGCGTGCTGGCGATTGCCCTTGGCGCGGTTTGCGTTCTTGACCCTTGGGCGCCGCTCTCACCCGGGTTCTGGCTCTCGTTCGGGGCAGTGGCCATTCTCCTATTGTCGGCGCAGCGCATCGGGCGGCCGGACGCTTGGCTGCGCTCGGCGATTACCGCGCAATTCGCCGTGACCGTTGGTCTGGTGCCCCTGACCCTCGCGCTGTTTCAGCAGGTGTCGCTTGCCGGACCACTGGCCAACGCATTGGCCATTCCGGTGGTGAGTTTCGTGGTGACCCCGCTTGCGATCGCGGCCAGTATCCTGCCGTTCGACGCGCTGGCGCAGGCCGCCCATGCGATTCTGGCCTTACTGATGGGTTATCTGGAATGGCTCTCCGCCTTCGACTGGGCCGTTGTGCAGCGCGCGGCGCCGCCCGCGTGGACCGTGGCACTCGCAGTCGCGGGATCGGCCTGGCTGGTGGTGCCGATCTGGTGGCATTGGCGCTTGCTCGGTGCGGTCTGGATGATGCCGCTATTCGCCCACGTGCCCGCCGTACCACTGCCCGGCGACCTCTGGATCAGTGTCCTAGACGTAGGCCAGGGTCTGGCGGTGGTCGCCCGCACCAGCAACCGCGTGTTGCTGGTGGACGCGGGTCCGCAGTACTCGCCGGAAGCCGACGGCGGCAACCGCGTGATCGTCCCGTACCTGCGCGGGGAAGGCATAGGACGCCTCAACGGCATGATACTGACCCATGACGACAGCGACCATACCGGCGGCGCCGCATCGACCCTCAAAGCGGTAGGTACCGAATGGATCGCGTCATCATTGCCTCCGCAACATGCGCTGCTCGTCGACGCCCCGCTGCACCGCCCCTGCGTTGCCGGCGATTCCTGGGTCTGGGACGGTGTGCAGTTCGAGTTCCTGCACCCGTCGGCCGATGCCTACCTGCCCGATGCCAGACTCAAGGACAACGCGCGCAGCTGCGTGCTGTCGATCACGGCGCGTGGCCGTCGGGTGCTGCTCACCGGCGACATCGAGGCGGATGTCGAAGGTGCGCTTCTCGCCGCGCCGGCCGCGCTCAAGAGCGACCTGCTGGTCGTACCGCACCATGGCAGCAAGACCTCCTCGATTGCGGAATTCATAGACGCTGTCGCGCCGGAAGCGGCGATCATCGCAGCCGGCTATCGGAATCGCTTTCGCCATCCCGCACCGGAGGTGATCGAGCGCTACATGCAGCGCCGGATCAAACTCCATCGAACGGATCTGGCCGGCGCGATCGAAGCGCGCATCGACGCGAACGGAATGAAATTAACGGCTTGGCGCGACGAAAGGCCGCGCTACTGGCACGGTCGCTGAAGGGGCGCCCGCTTCCTTTGGCCAATCACCTGCCGGCGTCGCATGTCGCCGACAAGCGCGGACGATGTCATGCCGCCAATTCCACGCCAGGTGCAGCCTCCGACATCGCATCGATTGCGCGGTCGATCACCGCGCTGTTGGTCTCGCGCAGAACGGCCGTGCCTTGACGAAACAATGCCGCCAGGACATCGGCACCCATTTGACGGATGTTGGCGCCGTTGGTGAAGAGATAAAAGGTGCGCTTTGGGCTGGCCCAGGTCAATTTGTAGGCCTGCGCCGCGCCCTGATCGGAGAATTCCACCGTGTCGCCCTTCGCAAGCTCCTGCGCCGTGCGTTCGAAGACATCCACCCGGGCGATCAGCGGTACCGCCTTCAGAACCGGCGCCTCCTGCACCTGGCTGGGTAGCGGTTGTGACGGGACCTCGACAACGGCCGCTTTGGCGGCGGCGATCGCTTCGGTATGTGCCTTCATGAGCTGATTGAAGAACGCCTGTCGTGGCTCCTCGGCCATTCCTTGCGACGCAACACCACGCATCAGTCCGCGGACCAGCTTGGGCAGCATTCCGGCCAACGCGGGAATATCGCCCTTGCCTTTGGGCAGCACGCTCCAGGCCAGGTCGGCGGCGAGGTGCAGGCGCGCGGAAACGCTGTCTTCGCCGCCTGCTTCCTTGAGTTGCGCGTCGACCACGGCGCCGACCCAGATGCCCATGAGAAATTCGCGCATGAACGCCGGGGTCTCGGGCTTGATGCGGGCAGCCAATTCGGCACGCGCTGCCGCGTCGGCCGCCGTGCGCGCCTCCTGGGCGGCAAGCGCGGTCGCATGGGCGTTGGCGCGCGCATCCGCAGCCTCATGCTCGCGCCGCACCAGAGCGTCGAGTTCGCTTATCGCGGTTTCAAAACTCTCGTTGTTGTCCTTGAACTGGACCGCAAGATCATCGACGATGTGCTTCAAGCCGTGCAGGAAGGTTCCGTCGCCAACGAGATTGACCGCAGGGTCGCTACCGGCTTCGGCCATACGGTCGAGCAGGCGCCGCATCGGATGCTGGCGGCGTGCAAAAAAGCTGCGATCCAGCAAGGCCGCCTTGACCGCGACGATCTGCAGTCGCGCGATCAACCCCTTGATCGCCTCGGCGATCTTCGGGTCGCCATTGAGAAAATCGAAAACCACCGTCACCAATTCGATGATCAATTGATCCAGCGGGGTGCCTGTGGACAAAAGTGCGCGATCGAGATCGCGCAGGTATCCCGGCGCCAGGCCCCCGGCGGCGGTACCCAGGTTGGCCTCGGTCTGGATCCGGGCAAGCGCCTGCAGCAAGCCTGCACTGGCGGTGACCTCGCTTTCGGACGTGCCGAACCGTGCCGGGTCGGCAAGCATGCGCAAACCCTGGACGCGGGCGTTCGCGCTGCCCTGCGACAGCCCGGCCAGAAGGGCGGCGATCGAGAGCGACTCGCCGCCGCCCTGCCCAGCCGAAAACGCGAATCCGCCGCATTGCGCAGCGGCGTCGAACTGCGCCAGTCGGCCACTTTGGGAAAGCGCAGTCATGCGTTGCGACGCCGACATGCCCGTCATGCGCTGCGACACCCCCATCGGGTCCGCCGAGGTCTTGACCGTATGACGTATGCGCGGAAGGATGTGATGGGCAACCAGACTTTGATTGACAGCGTGATAAATCTGCGTGATCGAGTTCGACAGATAGGGCTGAAACGCCGTCAGCAGCGCCTGCTTGACGGCGTCTTCGGCCGGAATATGGTTGCAAGCGAGCTTCAGGGCTTCAAAGATCGCCTCCGGGCTGAGCGGATTGTCGGCATCGTCGAGCGATTCGCGGTTCAGGAGCATGCCCAGGCGTGCCTGGATGCCCAGCACCTCGTTGTGGTCAGCCGCACTTCTGACCGTCTGCGCCAAGCGATCGATGGCAATGCCGGTTTCGATGATCGAGTCCGACACCAGCGACAACTCCATGCCGCCAAAGCCTTCGTCCGGCGCTTTAGCCGGTTTGTGCGTCTCGGGCTTGCCGCCGTCCATGCGTTGGTCGTAGATGGTGCGAAAGCATTCGTCGAACTTCTTGAGAATGTCGGTGCGATGCTGACGCACGCGCGTCATCGCGTCCAGATACACCTGCTGTTCCGCCCGCTTGTGCGTCTTGTCCGCAAGCTGAAACAGGTCTTCGTCGATTTTGGCCAACGCCTTGCCGATAACTTCGCATAGGCGCGAGTGCGCAATTTCTCGGCACTCCGACAGGACCGATTTTGCCGGTGCTTGTACTTTAGGCTGGGTTTGTGCAGTCATCAGGGTGTCCGCGGGAATTGGAAATATGCCAATAGCATAGCATCAAAAAAATGCCAATGTCATTTTTCGTAAAGATAACGGGATTCTTGTCCCGCACCCCTCCTACGGCAGGAAACCGGCAAACCTTAGGGCTGGCAGCGACGACCGCAAACTGACCACAGATTCCCCGCACGATCCAATTGCCTGCGCTTAGGCTACCGGGGAAAAGCGATCGGCAAGCCTCAAATTGCACGTTCTTTTTTTTCGGCCAGAAGCCTGCGCAATCCCACGATATTCTGCGCGACGCCCGTCATGTTCGGATTGATCGCCAGCGCGCGCTCGAAATACTCAAGGGCCTTCTCATAGTTTTCCAGCCGTGCGTAGATCTGCCCATACCCCGACAACGCACCAAAATGATGTGGATTTCGTTTCAGTACCTCGTCGCAGTCCGCCATTGATTCTTTGTACCGCCCCGTGAAAAAAAGCACAGTTGCGCGCTTGTTCCAACCTTCCGCAAAGTCAGGCTTCATCCGAATCACTTCGCTGAAGGTCGCAATGGCTGACTCAGCCGCAGATGAGTTCATCTGGGCCAAACCACGCCGGAAAACGGCCTCCACGCGGGCGTCGCCACTGCGTCCCCAGATGCGCCAAAGCGACAATTCAGCGGCTTGCCGAGTATTTTCATCTGGGTCCAATAGCAACGCGGCCAGCGTCCGGGAATCCGCCATCCTGCCGATCGCACCCAGACGCTCGACGGCGGAACGCCTGGCATCCGGTTTGCCGCTGGACAGCTGCCGGATCGCCTGCGCGCGGCTCAGTTCCGCGCCAGCCACGTGGCCGGCATGGCCCACAGCCAAGACGCCAGCCACCAGCAACGCCTGGCTTCCGCGCAGCAACGCTCGCCTCATTTGAGCGCCGCCCGAAGCCACAGGACCAGCGGCAGTGACTCCCGCAAACCGGCGGCGATATGATTTCGCAAGGCGTCGCCGCCCATTGTCTTGACCGGCGTTTCGGTCCATACAATGAAGCTCTTCTGCTTGATGTACTCGACATGCGGGGAACCAGGTTCGTATCCCTTCGGCGGTCGCGTCAACTTGCCTTCGTCTGCGAATGCGCCGAAATGGCTCCACATTCGCCGCCGGCGCAACAGGCGCGAAAACTCGGCCGGCTTGCCCGCGATGTGGGCGCGTATTTTCGCCAGCACATCGGCCGGTGGAAGGTAGCAGCCGCCGGCCACCAGCACGTGGCCTGCATGGTCTACATGAAAGTAGTAATGCGAGCCGGGGTCTTTCTTGCCTGCCGGCGCGACGACGGCAGAGAAATTGGATTTGTACGGGCTCTTGTCCTTTGAAAAACGGATGTCCCTATTGATGCGGAATTGCGCCTTCTTCGGATCCTGCCCGGCAACTGCGGGATCGAACTTGGCGACATCCTCGATCAAACCGGCAACCAGCTGGGTGAATTCGATGCGCAAGATGTCGTATGACGGCTTGTTCATCGCAAACCAGGCGCGGTTGTTGTTTTCTTTCAGGCCCTGCAGGTAGTTGACCAGTTCACGCACGTTCATTCCAAGCGTCCTCGGTAGTCGCAGGACGTCCATCTTAAGGCAAGCGGGGCGAGCGTAACGGCTTTCCCGCACAATCCCGCTGGGCCGGCAACGAAGCTGTCACAGGGGCCGGATTCGGGCTATCCTTTACGATCCGCAAACGCGAATCGCCGCTTCAATCCAATGCGGGCGTCTGTGACCCCATGATGGATGTGCGGGCGCTCAGTCGCCTGGACTCCCCCGATTTGATGTGCGTCAGCCTGCTGCAAGGCAGCTCGGCTAGACTCCATTCCCGGAAGCAACGATGCAAACGATGCAGCAAGCAACGATGCAGCAACACCGACGGCAGTTCAACGACACTCTGCAGAGAAGGAGTCACACATGGCACAACGCGAAGTAGTAGTACTTTCCGGCGTCCGCACCGCAATCGGCACATTCGGCGGCGCCCTCAAGGACACCCCGCTGGTCGATAGCGCCGCAGCAGTGGTGCGCGAAGCGGTGGCGCGCGCAAAAATCGACCCCGCACAGGTCGGCCACGTTGCATTCGGCCATGTGGTCAATACCGATGTGCGCGACATGTACCTGTCGCGCGTGGCGGCCGTCAACGGCGGCTTGCCCATCGAGACGCCGGCCTTCAATGTCAATCGCTTGTGCGGCTCCGGCTTGCAGGCGGTCGTTTCGGTCGCGCAATCCATCCTGTTGGGGGACACCGATGCCGGACTGGCCGGTGGCGCCGAAGCCATGAGCCGGGCGCCGTTCTGGCTGCCCACAAGCCGCTGGGGTGCGCGCATGGGCGACGGCAAGATGCTTGACCCGATGGTGGGCGCGCTGCACGACCCGTTTAACGTCATTCACATGGGCGTGACTGCCGAGAACGTGGCGCGCCAATGTTCGATCAGTCGTGAGCAGCAGGATCAACTCGCGCTGGAATCGCATCAGCGCGCCCGCAAGGCGATTAGCGCCGGTTATTTCAAGACGCAAATCCTCGGAATCGAAATGAAATCGCGCAAGGGCACGATCATGTTCGATAGCGACGAGCACGTGCGTGCCGACGCAAGTGCCGAGGACTTCACAAAATTGAAGCCGGTGTTTGAAAAGGACGGAACCGTTACTGCGGGCAACGCGTCGGGCATCAACGACGCAGCGGCCGCCATGGTCCTGATGGAGGCCGCCGCCGCTGAACGCGGCGGGTATAAGCCAATGGCGCGCCTGGTGGGCTATGCGCATGCCGGCCTGGAACCCAGGATCATGGGGTTGGGGCCGGTGCCGGCGACCCGAAACCTGCTCAAGAAGACTGGCTTGAAGCTCGACCAGATCGACGTGATCGAAGCCAACGAAGCCTTTGCCGCACAGGCACTGGGTGTGATCAAGGAACTCGGCCTCGATCCGGCGAAGGTCAATCCGAACGGCAGCGGCATCTCGCTCGGCCACCCGATCGGCGCCACTGGCGCAATCATCAGCATCAAGGCGATCTACGAGTTGCACCGCACTGGCGGTCGCTATGCGCTGGTGACCATGTGCATTGGCGGCGGCCAGGGCATCGCCGCGATTTTCGAACGGATCTGATCCTCTGACTGCC
>JAYVST010000218.1:0-27148 GCA_043775255.1 Burkholderiales bacterium | reverse complement strand
ACCGACGATCTGGTCCTGCCGGGCCAGGCCTACGCGCATATCGTGCGTTCGCCCCATGCGCATGCACGCATTGTCGCCATCGAACCTGCGGACGCGCTGACGGCGCCCGGCGTATTGGCGGTCTTTACCCATGCCGATCTTGCTGCCGCCGGTATCGGCACCCTGCCCTGCGTGCCGCCGCTGAAGAGCCGCGACGGAAAGGATCGCCTCGAGCCTGCGCGGCACGCGCTGGCGCGCGAGCGCGTGCGCCATGTCGGCGATCCGGTGGCCTGCGTGATCGCCGAATCACCCGCTGCCGCGCGCGACGGCGCCGAACGCGTTGTCGTCGAATACGAGCCGCTGCCGGCAGTGGCCAACGCAGTGGCGGCACTGGCGCCGGACGCACCGCAACTCGGCGCCGACATCCCCGGCAACTGCGCTTTCGACTGGGAGGGTGGCGACGCCGCACGCACCAAGACGCTGTTCGAGGCAGCGCATCGGGTGGTGTCGCTTACCGCGCACAACCAGCGCCTGGTCGGCAATGCGCTGGAGCCACGCGCGGTCAACGCGAGTTTCGATGCGGCCAGCGGCCGCTTCACCCTGCATGCGGCAAGCCAGGGCGTACACATGTTGCGCGGCCTCCTGGCGCGCGCGTTCGGTCTTCCAGCGGAGCGCTTCCATGTGCTCACACCGGACGTAGGCGGTGGCTTCGGGCCGAAGTTCTACTTCTATCCCGAGCAGGTGTTAGCCGCCTTTGCCGCCCGCGCGCTCGGCCGGCCGGTCAAATGGACCGCCGAGCGCAGCGAATCCTTCGTTTCCGACTCGCAGGGGCGTGATCTCAGCGCGACCCTGTCGATGGCGCTCGATGGCAACGGCCGCATGCTGGCGCTGCGCTTGGATGCGGTGGCCAACCTCGGCGCCTACCTCTCCACCTTCGCTGCGGTGATCCCGGCGCCGGTGGCCTGCGCGGTCCTGCCGTCGGTCTATGCCTTCGAGGCGGTGCATGCGCGGGTGCGCGGCGCCCTCACCAACACCGTGCCGGTAGACGCCTATCGCGGCTCGGGCAAGCCGGAAATCCATTTCCTGGTCGAGCGCCTGATCGATCGCGCCGCCGGCGAACTGGGCATCGACCGGGTGGAACTGCGCCGGCGCAACCTGGTGCCGCCTGACAGGATGCCCTGGCGCAACGCGATCGGCACCACCTACGATTCCGGCGACTTTCCGCGCATGCTCGAGCGCGCACTGAGCGCTTCCGACTGGACCGGCGCCACCGCGCGCAAGGCACAAGCGCTCAAGGCAGGCCGACTGCACGGCATCGGTCTGGCCTGCTATGTCGAATCGACCGGCGGTGCGCGCACCGAGCGCGCTGCCGTGCGCTTTTGCGCCGATGACACCCTGGAGCTGGTCGTGGGCACCCAGTCCTCCGGCCAGGGCCATGCGACGGCCTACCGCAAATGGTTTGCCGCGCGCTTGGGGCTGGCCGTTGCCGCAGTGACGCTGGTGCAAGGCGATTCGGATCGCGCAACCAGCGGCGGTGGTACCGGCGGCTCGCGCTCGCTTTCCGTTCAAGGCACGGCGCTGGCAGCGCTGGCCGACGACGTGGTCGCGCGCGGCCGCGCAGCGGCAGCCGAAATATTCGGCTGCGCCCCCGCGGACGTTGTCCTCTCCGCCGGCACGTTCCGCTGTGCCGGGGGCGCCATCGGCGTCATGGAACTGGCGCGGCGCCTTTGCAACGCCGCGCCCGATTCCCCGGCCAGCAGGCTCGATGGCGCGGTGCAAATCGACAATCCATCACACAATTTTCCCAACGGCTGCCATGTGGCCGAAGTGGAGATCGACCCCGACAGCGGCCGCGTTGCCCTGCTGCGCTACACCTCGGTGGACGATTTTGGCAACATCCTTGAACCCGCGCTGGTAGCCGGCCAGGTGCACGGCGGCGTCGCCCAGGGGGTGGGGCAGGCGCTCTGCGAACACGCGGTCTATGACGGCGAAGGCCAACTGCTGACCGGCTCGTTGATGGACTATGCCCTGCCGCGCGCCGGCCAGTTACCGACCTTCGTGCCGCTCTTCGAAGGCACCCTCTGCACGACCAATCCGCTCGGCGTCAAGGGCGCGGGCGAAGCCGGTTCGGTTGGCTCGCCGGCGGCGGTAGTCAACGCCGTGGTGGATGCCCTCAAGGACTACGGCGTCGATCATCTGGACATGCCGGCAACCCCGGCGCGGGTATGGGCGGTGCTCAAGGCCGGCCGCCGATGATCCTGGTCCTGGGTGCAACCGGCCGGGTCGGGGCCGAAGTGGTGCGCCTTCTCGCCCTGCAAGGAACTCCGGTGCGTTGCCTGGCGCGCGACGTGCAACGCGCCGCCGGCATGGCCCGAGCCGGCATTGAAGTGGTCCAAGGCGATCTCGACGATGCGGCCGGCTTGCACAATGCATTCGACGGCATCGAACAGCTGTTCCTGATGTCGCCGGTGGGCGAACGGATGGCGGCACAGCAACTGGCGGCAGTCGCGGCAGCGCACGCCGCCGGCGTGGCGCGCATCGTCAAATTGTCCGGGTCTTCCTGGACGATGCAAGACGGCGCCGCAACGGTCAGCGGCGCCGCCCATGCGGAAGTGGAAAACGCGATCCGCGCCTGCGCAATTGCGCATGTATTCCTGCGTCCCAACGTTTTCATGCAGGGCATGCTGGCGCGCCTGCCGCTCGAACTGGCCGCAGGCGACACGTTTACCCTTGCGCTCGGCGACGCCGCAGCGGCGTTCATCGATGCGCGCGATATCGCCGCAGTGGCGACGCGTTGTTTGCAGGCCGATGACCTGCCGGCCGAGGTGCTCGACCTGTCCGGCCCGGCGGCCGTCTCCGGAGGCGAGATTGCAAGCATCGCAAGCGCCCTCACCGGACGCGCCATCACTTACCAAGCGGTGCCGGCCGACGCCTTGCTGTCGGCCGCGCGTGGGCGCGGCGAATCCGCGTTTGTGCTGCGCCATCTGGCACAGGTGCTGAACATGATTGCGATGGGCGCCGCCAGCGCCACCAGTGCCGGCGTCGCCGCACTGTGCGGCCGGCCGGCGCACAGTGTCGCGGACTGGCTTGGTGCGACGCTGCGGAATTGAACCGCCCAAGAAACATGCAGGCGACGCGCGAGCGCGCTGAAACCTCGTTTCAGGCCGCCGCCTTTGCTTGCAGCTTGACCCCCAGCGCATGCATGATTTTAAGGATCGTGGCGAAGCTGGGATTGCCGTCGCCCGACAACGCCTTGTAAAGGCTTTCCCGCCCAAGTCCGGTATCCCGCGCAAGTTGGGTCATCCCCTTTGCGCGAGCGATAACGCCCAACGCGTGTGCGATGAAGGCCGCGTCGTCTCCGGCCTCGACGAAGCATGCATCGAGATAGTCGGCGATATCCGCTTCGGTCTTGAGGTGCTGGGCGGAATCCCATCGAGTTGTCGAAAGCTTGCCCATGACGGTTCCTCAAAGTTGCCGCATAAGCTTCAGCGCGGTCTTGATGTCCTTGGCCTGGGTGGATTTATCGCCACCGGCCAGAAGAATTACGATCTCAGGGCCGCGCTCCACGAAATAGACCCGGTAGCCGGGACCAATATGAACGCGCATCTCCGAAACGCCCTCACCTACCGGTTCGCAGTCGCCGAGGTTTCCACATTGCGCCCGGTCAATCCGCGCTTGAATCCGCAGCCTGCCCTGCCGATCGCGCAACGCGGCAAACCATTCGTCGAATACCGCCGTTGTGAGAATGACCTTCACAAAACGTACTGTATCCTATTCTTTACAATCGCGCACATGCCCGTGATGATTGTTGCTGCGATGCGTGCGGTGCTCGACGAACTGTTTGCGCGGTCCGTCCGAACCGGTCGGCGCTCCGCTTACGCCAGGTGACAGGCGATTTCGCGTTCGGCTATCCGCCGCAGCAACGGGACTTCGGCCGTGCAGCGCGCGAGGGCAAGCGGACAGCGCGTGTGGAAGCGGCATCCGGATGGAGGCGCAAAAGCGCTCGGCGGCTCGCCCACGGGCGTGATGCCGGCGTCGGCGCCGCCGCTGGCCGCGAACAGCATGCGCGTGTAGGGATGGGCGGGCGCAGTGGCGACTTGCGCGGACGGGCCGGTCTCGACCACCTGTCCCAGGTACATCACCGCGATGCGGTCGGCCAGCGATGCGACGGCGATCAGGTCGTGCGAGATGAACAGATAGGCTACGTCGTAGCGTGCCTTGAGGTCGGCCAACAGGTTGAGAATCTGCGCACGGATCGAGACGTCGAGTGCCGATATCGGTTCATCGAGCACGACCAGCGAAGGCCGCATGAGAAGCGCGCGGGCAATCGCGATGCGCTGTTTCTGACCGCCGGACAATTCATGCGGAAAGCGCCGCGCCGCGTTCTCCGACAACCCGACTTCGACTACGGCGTCGCGCACTCGAGCGGCGATGGCGGCGCGATCGCGTTCGCCCGAAACCAGCAGCGGCTCGGCGATGATCTCGGCGCAACGCATGCGTGGGCTCAGTGAAGAGGCCGGGTCCTGGAACACCGCCTGCACACGGCTGCGAAAATCGCGCAATGCGGCGCCGTCGAGCTCAGGCAACGCGCGCCCGTTGAAGCGGACGACGCCCGCGCTGACCGGTTCAAGATTCAGCGCAAGACGGCCAAGGGTCGACTTGCCGCAGCCGGATTCGCCAACCAGGCCCAGCGTTTCGCCGCGTTCGATGCGCAGATCCACGCCGTCGAGCGCGCGCGCGACGCGCTGGTCGCGGCCGAACGCCCGGCGCTGCGCGTAATGCTTGACCACACCTTCCATGACCAGAATGGGGCCGGCGGGCGCCAGCGAATCGGCAGGCTCGATGCTCATCGCGCTTTCGGTTCCGGCCAGGGATGAAAACACGCGACCGCCTGCCCGATTTGCCCGATTGCAACCGCCTCCGGCAGCGGTTGCTCCCGCCTGCAGCGTAGGTCGGCGCGGGCGCAACGCGGGTGAAATGCGCAACCAGGGGGCAGGTCGGCGAGATCGGGCGCTTGCCCCGCGATGACCGTCAGCCCGCCGGCACGACGCCCCGGCAGCGGCAATGCGCCGAGCAGCGCGCGCGTGTACGGATGGGCCGGCGCGGAGAGCACCTGCGCGGTCGGGCCGTGCTCGACGATACGTCCGGCGTACATCACCGCGATGTCTCTGCAGGTGCGGCGAATCACGCCCAGGTCATGCGAGATCAGGATCAGGCCGAAACCGCGCTCGACCCTGAGCGCATCGAGAAGGTCGAGGACCTGGGCCTGCACCGTAGGGTCGAGCGCCGTAGTCGGCTCATCGGCGATCAGCAACTCCGGGCTGCACGACAGCGCGATCGCGCCGGCAACTCTCTGGCGCATGCCGCCCGACAACTGGTGCGGGTACTCGCCCAGGCGCAACGCCGGGTCGGCGATACGGACTGCGCGCAGCAGGGACCGGGCGCGCGCCAGCGCGGCGGCCCAGGAGAGACGCTCATGCACCATCGGCGCTTCGGCGATCTGGTCGCCATTGGTGAACAGCGGATTCAAGGCATGCAGTGGGTCCTGCAGGATCATCGCCAGCCTGCGCCCGCGCCAGCGACGCAACTCGGGCTCGGGCATGGTCACCAGATCGCGGCCATCGAAGACGACTGATCCTCCGGTCACGCGTCCGGCCACGCCCGGCAGGCGCAGCAGCGCCAGGGCGAGGGTGCTCTTGCCCGACCCCGACTCGCCGACAATGCCGAGCGCCGTGCCGCGCGCAAGGCGGAACGAAACATCGCGCACCGCGTGTATCGGTCCGTGCCGCCCGCGATAGCTGACGGTGAGGCCCACCACATCCAGCAGCGGCGCAGTCATTCCGGCGCCTTGAGCGTCGGATCGAGCCGGTCGCGCAACCAGTCGCCGGCCAGACTGGCCGCCAGTACCACCAGCATGATCGCCAGGCCCGGAAACACCGTCAGCCACCAATAGCCGGTCATCATGCCTTTCTTGCCGTCGGCAAGCATCAGGCCCCAGGCCGGCTGCGGCGGCGGCACGCCGACACCGAGAAACGACAGCGATGCTTCGGTGACGATCACCACGCCCAACATGAGCGTGGCCAGCACCACTGCAGTATTGAGCACGTTGGGCAGGATGTGGCGCAGGATGATGCGCGCAGGCGTTGCGCCAGCCACCTGCGCCAGACGCACGAAGTCGCGTTCGCGCAGGCCCAGCACTTCGCCGCGTACGACACGCGCATAGCGGGTCCAGTAAACCGCCGACAGGATCAGCACGATGTTCTGCGTGCTCGGCGCCGTGATCGCCGCCAGGAAGATGGCGAACACCAGTGATGGCAGTGCCAGCCAGGCGTCGATCACGCGCGAGATCACCTGGTCGACCCAGCCCCTGAAGTACCCGGCGACAAGGCCCAGGGTTGTGCCGAGCACGCCGGCCACCAGTACCGCCGCCACGCCCACGGCCAGCGAAATGCGCGCGCCATGGATCAGGCGCGAGAGGACGTCACGACCCTGATGGTCGGTGCCGAGCAGGAATTGGGTCGAGCCGCCTTCGCTAAAGGCAGGTGGCTTGAAGCGCAATGCAAGCTTGCCGACCTCCGGATTGTGCGGCGCGAGCCAGGGCGCGAGCAAGGCGATCAGCACGAACAGGGCCAGCACGGTCAGGGCGAACCAGGGCAAACGTTGGCGCATCAGCTTTGGTTCCCGGCCCAAGACGACAAGTGGCTACGCATGCCCAGGCTCAACCCTGGCGGATGCGCGGATCGATCCACGCATACAACAGGTCGACCAGAAGGTTGACACCCACGATCATCGCGCCGGCCAACAGGACCGTCGTTTGCACCAGCGGAAAGTCGCGTAGCGAAATGCCCTCGTAGAGCAGGCGCCCGATGCCGGGCCAGGCGAACACGGTCTCGACCACCACTGCGGCGTTGACCATCGTCACAAGATTTATTGCGGCTAAGGTGAACACCGGTATGACGGCGTTTTTCAGCGCATGCTTCATGATGACGCGCGATTCCGGCAGACCCTTGATGCGCGCGAGCTTGATGTATTCCATCCCCATCACATCGAGCATGGAAGAGCGCGTCAGGCGCATGTTCGCCCCGGCGAAGTACCAGCCCAGGGTGATCGCCGGCATCACCAGATGCTGCCAGGAGCCGTCACCGGACGAAGGCAGCCAGCCGAGACCGACCGAAAAAACGAGGATCAGTAGCATGCCCAGCCAGAACGCGGGCATCGCCAGCCCACCCAGAGCAAGCAGCTTGAACGCCTGATCCCACCAGCGGTTCGCGTGGACTGCCGCGAGCACGCCGCAGCCCACGCCGAGTACCAGCGACCAGGCGAAAGCGACGCCGGCCAAGAGGAGCGAGTTGGGCAGGCGCTGCAGATAAAGCTCGAGCACCGGCGTACGGTAGTACAGGGAGACGCCGAAATCCCCGGTCAGCGCGCTGCCCAGAAAGCCGAAGAATTGCATCGCGAGCGGCTGGTCGAGGCCAAAGCGCTTGCGCGCGGCATCGACATCGGCCGCACTCGCGCCGGGCTCGGTCAGGAGCAGCGCCGGATCACCCGACAAGCGCGTCAGGATGAAGATGGTCAGCGCAAGCAGGAGTAGCGAGATGAGGGCATAGCCGAATCGGCGCAGCAGAAAGGCATTCATGCCGATGCTATGATGCCTCGGCTGTTTCGAGAACGCTGCAGGAAACGTCTCACGCCGAAGAGGTCATCCGGCATTGGGACCACCGAAAGCAGGTGCTTGATCCGATCGGGGGCTATCGATGAATTTGCGCAAGTCATTCCGAATCCTGCGTTGCGTGCAGCGGGCGAAAGCTCGAATGTACGCGAGTCTGCTCACCGCGGCTTTCGCATGCGGCGCGCTGCTTGCGCCATGCCCGGCATCGGCCGCACCGGAAGGCACGCTCACCTGGGGCGTGCATGTCTCGCTGGCGCCGACGTTTTTCGATCCGGCGGAGGCCACCGGCACCGCCTTGCCGCTGATGGTGCACTACGCCATGCACGACGCGCTGGTGCGGCCGATCACCGGCAATGCCATGGGGGCCAGCCTGGCCGAGTCGTGGTCCGCCAGCCGCGATGGATTGACCTACGAATTCAGCTTGCGCCGCAACGCGAAGTTCCACAATGGCGACCCGGTGACCAGCGACGATGTCAAATTCTCGTTCGAGCGCTACAAGGGGGCGTCGGCGACCCTCTTGAAGTCGAAGGTGGCTTCGGTTGACATCGTGGATCCGAACCGGATCCGCTTCAAGCTGCGTGAAGTCTGGCCCGACTTCATGACCTTTTACGGCACGCCTGCCACCGGCGCGGGTTGGATCGTGCCGAAGAAATACATCGAGAAGGTCGGGGATGAGGGTTTCAAGAAGGCGCCGATCGGTGCTGGTCCCTACAGGTTCGTCTCCTTCAAGCCCGGGGTGGAACTGGTGCTGGAGGCCTACGACGGCTACTGGCGCAAGCCGGCCAACGTCAAGACCCTGGTGCTCAAGGTGATCCCGGACGACGCCACCCGTCTGGCTGCGTTGAAGCGCGGCGAGATCGACATCGCCTATGGCATCGTCGGCGCGTTGGCCGAGGAAGTGCGCAAGACGCCGGGTCTGACACTCAAGTCAGCGGCGATCCCGGTGACGCTATGGCTACAGTTCGCCGACCAGTCCGATCCGAAGTCGCCCTGGGCCGACGTGCGGGTGCGCCTTGCGGCGAGCCTGGCAATCGACCGCAAGGCGATCAACGATGCCTCCTACCTCGGGTTGGGCAAGCTGTCGGCCAGCATCGTGCCGCAGGCGCACGACTTCTACTGGAATCCGCCGCCGATTCCGCACGATCCCGCGCGCGCGAAAAAACTGCTCGCCGAGGCGGGCCATCCGAACGGCTTCGACGGCGGCGAGTTGTCTGCCGAGCCGTTTGCCGCCAGCGGCATAGGCGAGTCGGTGGTCAATGATCTGGCCGGGGTCGGCATCAAGTTGAAGCTGCGGCCGATCGAACGCGCGGCCTTTCTCAAACAGCATGCCGAGAAAAGACTCAAGAACGTGATTCTCGCCGGCAGTGGTTCGCCCGGCAATGCGGCCACCCGCATCGAGCAATACGTCGCCAGCGGCGGACAATACGTGACGCAGACCATCCCTGAAATAGACAAGCTCTACAAGGCGCAGGTCACGGAAACCAACCGCGAAACGCGCGCCCGTGCGTTGGAGCAGATCCAGCGCATCCTGGTCGAGAAGTCCATCTTCGCCCCCATCATCGAATATGCGTATCTGGTGTCGGTCGGCCCCAGGGTTGAATTCGATGCGCTCAATGCGATTCCCGCCAACCCCTACACGGCGCCGTACGAAGACTTGAGGATCAGAAAAAAATGAACAAGCGTGAACGTGTGATGGCCGCGATTCGCGGCGCCGCGGTCGATCGGGTGCCGGTCAGTTTCTGGCTGCACAATTTCGCCCAGGAAGGCTCGGCCAAGGCGCTCGCCGACGAAACCGTGCGCCTGTACGAGGCCTTCGACTGGGACTTCCTCAAGCCCCAGTCGCGCGCCACCTGCTTCGCCGAAATGTGGGGCGCCAAGATCGAGTCTTCCCTGCAGCGCGCCGTGCCCTTCCAGGTACGCTCGTTGCCGTGCAGAAACCACGAGGATTTCGCCCTTCTGCGGCCGGTCGATGCCGCCGGCGGCGCTCTGGGCGAACAACTCGAAGCCCTGCTCGACATACGCCGCCGCGTCGGCGCCGACGTACCTCTGGTGGGCACCATCTTCGCGCCGCTCATGAGCGCCACGTTCATGCTGGCGGGCGGGCGCGACGCGGTATTGAAAATGATGCGCGAGCACCCGGATTCGCTCGAACAGGGCTTGGCTGCGATCGGCAAGACCCTGGCCGACTATGCCCGCAACTGCACCCAGGCCGGGATCGACGGCATTTTCTTCGCCACCAATGTCGCGACCCGGCCACTGATGACGATCGAGGAGTGTCGGCGTTTTCAGCGCCCGTTTGACCTGCCTATCCTCGCCGCAGCGAAGGACGCGCCGTTCAACATCATGCATGTGTGCGGCGACGACACCTGGTTCGACGAATTCATCGACTACCCCGTAGCGGTCCTGAGTTGGGCCACGACCAAGGGAAACCCAGGGTTGGTCGAGGTGCGCGATCGCAGCGGCCGTGCAGTGCTGGGCGGGTTGCCGGCCAAGCCGGAGATCGGCAAGATGAGTGCCGCTGAACTGGTCGCACTCGCGCATGCGTCGATCGCGGCCACCGGCGCGCGCCACCATCTGCTCGGCCCGGGCTGCTCGATCAACGCGGATACGCCCGACGAATTGATGCGCGCCGTCGGCCTTGCGATCGCGCTCTGATCCGGCGACACGACCGTCGTGCCCTACATGAAAGTGCCGCACCATCGGATCATTCCGGGGCAACTCGACCGCGCGCTCCTGGAGCAGGCCGCCGCCGGCACAGCCAGCTGGTCGATCGCGCCGGGCGCGCACGCGGCCATCGCCGCCAGCGTGGCCGCGGTAGGGGAGCTGGTGGCGCGCCACGCCCCGGTCTACGGCATCAATACCGGCTTTGGCAAACTTGCGCAGACGCGCATCGCCGATGCCGACCTGGCGCAATTGCAGAAGAACCTGGTGTTGTCGCACAGCGCTGGCGTCGGTGCGCCGCTTTCGGCGCCGGTGGTGCGTCTGATGTTGCTGTTGAAAGCGGCCAGCCTCGCGCATGGATTCTCTGGCGTGCGCGCTATCATCATCGACGCGCTTCTGGCCTTGCTCAACGCCGACGTGCTGCCGGTGGTGCCGGAGAAAGGCTCGGTGGGCGCCTCCGGCGATCTGGCGCCGCTGGCGCACATGAGCGGCGTACTGCTGGGCATGGGCGAGGCATTTGTCAATGGCGTGCGGGTCCCGGCCGCGCAGGCGCTGGCCCACGCGGGTCTTGGCGTATTTGAACTCGGGCCCAAGGAAGGCCTGGCGCTCCTCAACGGCACCCAGGTGTCGACCGCACTGGCCATCCACGCCGCGCAGCGCCTGGGGCGCGTATTTGACGCGGCCATCGCGGTTGGCGCATTGACCGTCGACGCGGCCAAAGGCTCCGACACCCCGTTCGACGACCGCATCCACGCCGCGCGCGGCCAGCCCGGCCAGCGCGAAGTGGCGGGCCGCTACCGCGCCTGGCTGGCCGGCAGCGCGCTGCGCGCTTCGCATCTCGATTGCGATCGCGTGCAGGACCCGTACTGCCTGCGCTGCCAGCCCCAGGTGATGGGCGCCTGCCTCGACCAGATCGGGCATGCCTGGAATATCTTGCTGATCGAAGCCAACGGCGTGTCCGACAACCCGCTGGTGTTCGCCGACCCGCAGAACGGGGATCACCAGGCCTTGTCGGGCGGCAACTTTCACGCCGAGCCGGTGGCCTTCGCGGCGGACAACCTGGCGCTGGCGATTGCCGAGATCGGCGCGCTGGCCGAGCGCCGCACCGCGATGCTGATGGATCCCGCGCTCACCGGCCTGCCCGCCTTTCTGATCGAACACGGCGGGCTCAACTCGGGCTTCATGATCGCGCAGGTGACCTCGGCGGCGCTCGCCTCGGAAAACAAATCGCTTGCCCATCCGGCTAGCGTCGATTCGCTGCCGACCTCGGCCAACCAGGAAGACCATGTCTCGATGGCGACGTTTGCGGCACGCCGCCTGCACACGATGCTCGACAACACCGCAGGCGTGGTCGGCATCGAGTGGCTGTGCGCAGCGCAGGCGCTGGATTTTCGTCGGCCATTGCGTTCGTCGCCGGCGCTCGAGGCGCTGCATGCGCATCTGCGCACCAGGGTTCTGCGCCTGGACGTTGACCGCCTGATGGCGCCCGACATCGCGGCAGCGACCGCGCTGGTCGAAGGTGGTGTGTCCGCACCGCAATAGTGACACCGAAGCCGCCGCGAGATCGGATAGCGGTTGTGCTCTACCAGGTGTCGCCGACGCCCAGCGCGGCTTCGATCGCACGCGCGCAGAGACTGCATTCGCGCGCCTTTTGCAGTGCGCAGAAGCGGGCGCAACCAACGCCGACAATCAGTACTGCCTGGTTGCGCGCTTGCGCGCCACCGGTCTAACGGATCCCTTCATTGATGGTCATCGATTCGATGGCGGTAGCGGCCGCGCTGTTTGCTTGGAGGACCCAAGAACATCCAGCAGGGTGCGCTGGAATTCCGCCGGCTGCTCGACTTGCGGAATATGCCCGGACCGCGGCAATTGCACGAGTTTGCCATTCGGCGCCAGCCTAACCAGCCGTTCACCCTGCGCAAGCGGCGTGATGCTGTCAAGCCTTCCCCAGATCGCGACCATCGGCATGCCCAGGGCGGAATAGGCGGCAGCATCTTCGCTACGCGATGCCGTGGCCGGCGCCAGCAATTCCGGCAACCAGGCGCCGATTGCCACGGTGCTGCCGTGCATGAACAGTACGAGCTGGCCGTTTGCCGGACCCAGCTCCTGAATGAAGATGTCGACATCGGCTGCCTTGACAAAGCGCCCGTCGCGCGGCGCGATGTCCGCCGCGCGCTGCACCTCGCGCCGATCGGCCTGCCAGCGAAACCAGGCCAGGGCAACGAACGCAAAGAGGAGCAGCGTTGCCGCCAGCCACGCCGACACGCGCAGGATTTGCCGCAGCATCGACATCAGTAGTCGTAGACGTGCTCGAGCACGGCCCCCGGCACATTGAAGCGGCCGAGCGCGTCGGCCAGCGCGGGCACGGTGGTCACCAGCGCGACCCGCTTCTCGCCCGGCCGCGTGATCACCGGCTGGGTGAAGAGCACTGCATCGCCGGCGCCGGGCTGCCAGGCCTGCGGCACCAGTGCGCTCACCAGGATGGCGCCGCGGTTGCCGGCGATCTCGCGAAACTTGACGCCGGCCGCAGCCAGTTTCGCCGCAACTACCTTGAACGCCTCGTAGCGCGGCGCCAGCGCCAGCACCGCACCATCGGGATAGCGCTGCAATACCTTCAACTCGCGCAACTCCGTTTCGATGCCCGCCGGCAGACGATCCAGCACCACCGCAGTGACCAAAAGCGCGTCATCGTAAGCCGCCTTGGTAGCCAGCTTGATCAGCCCGGCGTACGCCGCCTTGACGCCGTATTCGGTGGTGAGCGCATAGCGGCGCTCCCATTTGCGCAGCAGATCGGGCCCGAACCACTCAGTGCTGAACCAGAGTGTCGCAAGTGGCGCGACAAAATCGAATTCGTACCACGGCAGCGCACGGATGAAATCCACGTAATCCTGCGCGACCTTCGCGCCCAGCTTGTCTTCGGCGCTCATACCGCGCGTCTGCGTCAGGCCGGACAGACGCCCTACCAGGGTCTCGTAGGCCGAACGCAGCATGTATTCCACCGTGGTGCTGGCGCCGATGACCATGATCATCGCGTGGTAGCCGCCGTTGAACGGGTAGTCGCGGCTGGCTGCGGTCACCGCGCGATAGCTCGACCAGAACTGGCCGATATGCTCCCAGAAGGGAAAGTCATCGGGACGATGGTCGCGCACGAACATCGCGTACTCCGCCGGGCTGTGCACCAGGTACCACTCCGGAAACGTCAGGTACGTCTGCTCGGCCCCGCGCCGGTGTTCCCGCGGCGTAAGCACGCCTGCCGATTGCGCCACCACGCCGAACACGCAGGTCCAGAGCAAGGCCGCCGCCGCGACTAGCCGTCCGCTCATCATCCCTCCTTGACGAAAGCCATCAAGACGTTGTCCGTTGGGTCGTGCGCCTGCAGGAGACGTTTTCCGGTATCGCGCAATCCGGCCTCGCCCAGCCGCTTGACCCAGGTATCGACGGCGGTGAAATGGCGCAGTTCCTGCTGGTTTACGGCCCAAGGCACACCCAGGCCGGCATTGAACACCGCGTGCGCCAGCGCCACGAAGGCATGCATTTGGGGCGTGGTGACGTCATGGTCGCGCAGGATGAACATGCCGCCGGGCTTGAGCACCCGCCGGATGGAGGCGATGAAGGGCGCGAGCCGGTCCGGCGCGATATGGTGCAGGCCGATGTAGCAGGACACCAGCGCGACACCGGCCGAGGCGATCGCGGCCTCAGGCAACGGCGCGTAATTGTCAAGCGGCACAAAGCCGCCGATCTTCGCCAAGCCACCGCGTTCGACAATATCCACCGGCGAGTTGGTCGGCTCCAGGTCGTTCACGAGCGACAGCGGGCGGTTGAATTTCAGATGGCGGCGCAGGTCGCTGACGTAGCGGCCGGTCGTGCCGATTTCCACATAGCCGTCGATCACGCGCTTCTCGCCCAGGAGTTCGAGGGTCTGGCGCGACATCTCGCGCTTCTGCCTGGCCAGCGCCGGCAGCGCGTAGGTGAGGTCGGCAAGAAAGGGCTTGATGGACGGCAGCTTGTCCTGAATGTGGCGGTAGATCGCCGCGTCGTCACGATGCTGCGCGCAGGCGTCCTTGATGAGGGTATGGAAGCGATCCTCCGGATAGAGGTGATAGACGTTCTGCAGGAATTTGTAGAACGCGTCCTGCGCGCGGACATCGTCGTAGACGGTGTGGAAGTCGGACGTTGCTGCTGCGGATTCGGCCATGGCGGGTTCGCTCGCTGGTTGCAGGGTTGGCGCGTAGTACTTGTCCCACAGCACATTGCGCAAGCGGAAGTCCGGGTCGAGGCGGCGCTTCAATTCGAAGTATTCGCGCGCGTGCGGATAGGCGCGGTGGAATTGTTCTTCGGTGGCATGGGCCTGGTACGGCAGGTAGTAGGCGCCGCCCACCGCGATGGCGGCGTCGATCAGCTCGCGGGTCCAGACGGCGACCCGGTCGCGCGCGTTCTGCCGGGTGCGTTGCTTGTAATAGACCACGAAAGCGAAGGTTTCCGTACGCGCCCAGGCAAGCAGGGATCCAGGGTCGGGCAAGGCATGGCGGATCGAGACGTTGAGCACGTTGACCTGATGGCGCTGGAAGATCTCGCACATCACCGGCGCGAAGTCCATGAAGCGGCCGACCGGGACGAAATACTCCTGCAGCACGTAGGTGCGCCGGCGCCGCGAGGGCGGTTCCAGCTCGGCCGCGTCGTAGCCGGCCTCGTAGTTGCGCCAGTGCACCTTGGACGACAGATACAGGAGCGGGTCGATCATGAATTCGCGGCGCCACTTGCCGAATGGCGTCTCGGTGATCGTCCAGAGGAAATATTTTTCCAGCGCGTAGAGCTGTCGGTGCGGCTGCAGCCGCGTCGCTTCGGTGGCCGGTTTGAGGGTTTCGACCCAGGTAACCGAACGTACCGAACGCATGTGCGGAACGTAGAGGTCGCCATTGTGGAACACGGCGTCGGACGCGTCGCGCACCGAGGTCCTGAAATGTTCGTGATAGTTCGCGACCGGCAGCTTCACCGCCACGCGCCGCACCCGCTTGTTCTCGGCCAGTTCCAGTTCGGCATCGACCAGCACGCCCAGCCCGCCGTAGCCGCCGATGGCGCCATGGAAGACATCGCTGTTCGCAGTCGGCGTGGCGTGGACCAGTTCGCCGCTCATCAGAACGATGGAAATGGCGCGCACAGAGAGGATCAGCGGGCCAAGACCGACATAGCGTCCGTGCACATTCACCGAGAGCGACCCGCCGACGGTGAAATTGGCATAAGTCTGCATGATCTTGACCGACAGTCCGTGCGGGTCGACGAACTTCTGGATGTCGCACCAGCGGATGCCGGTTTGCACCCGGATGGTCTTCTCGATGGGCGCGAAGGCGATCACGCGATTGAAGCGGCGCATGTCCAGGTGCAGGCTGCCGGGGCTGGCGGTCTGGCCACCCATTGAGAAACGGCCGCCACCGACCGACACCGGGCCGGTGGTGCGGGCAAGCGCGTCGCGCACTTCATCGATCGAGGTCGGCGTGGCCACCGCCCACACCGCCACCGGATTCAAACCGGTAACGTCGTTGATGATGTGCTGTCCGCCCGCGCCCGGCATGCCTGTAGCGCCCATACGTCAAGCCACGGTCAAGTAATCGGCGCCCTCGAGCGGGTCAGCGCCGTACTGGTTCTCGCCCGGCGTGCCCACGCGCAAGCCGAGTTCGAAGAAAAGCCACAGCGGGCCCAGAATCGGAATCACGGCGACCAGGAGCAGGAACGACGAACGGCCGCGGTCATGCATGCGCTTGACCGCCAATGCAAGGAAGGGCCACAACGTGAACGGGTACAACATAAGGGTCATCGGCCTGCCGGCGGTGTCCTCGATGAACACGAACAGCACAGCGAAAATGACCATCACGATCACGCTGGCGACCCACCAGGTGAAGCGCGACAGGCGGCCGCGGAAACCCACGAGTAGTCGCGTCAGTTGCAGCAGCATGCTAACCCTCCGTATGAAGAAGATGAAGGCGACGGGGCTGCAACTGTAGCGCAACGTCGCAGGCAGACCCCCGATGCGCGTTCGGCAGCGCACCCGGCGACACGGGCGGCAGCACCCATGCGCCTGCCGCGCTTGCATGGATACGCACGATCGCGCCGGCCGAGCGATACTCCCCGACTGTACAAGAACGGGGTACCACCATGCTCAAGGGAAGCTGCCTGTGCGGCAACATCCGCTACGAAGTCGACACGCCGCTTGGAACGATCGGCGTATGCCACTGCCGGCGCTGCCGCAAGGCCAGCGGCAGCGCCTTTGGGGTCAATGCAGGAGTGGAAAAATCGGCCTTTCGACTGACTGCGGGCACCGATTCCCTGGCTTCGTTCGATGCCGGTACCGGTGTGACGCGCATGTTTTGCCGCAACTGCGGTTCGCCCGTCTACAGCATCCGCAACAGCGCGCCGGACGTCTTGCGCCTGCGCTTAGGCACGGTCGACACGCCGATCGAAGAGCGCCCCGCGCTGCATTTCTTCACCGCGTCAAAAGCGGAATGGGACGGTATCCACGATGACTTGCCGCAATATGCCGAGCGCGCACTTGATCCCCGGGCCATGTTGCCGGGGCGCAAGCCCGGCTGAATCCAGCGAGCCGGATCCGGAACAGGAATCGGGCGCGTGGCGGCACCCGCGTTCGCATGCGGTTGCGCCTCTCACCCGCCGTAAAGATAGCGCGGCAGCCACAGCGTCATGCCCGGCCACACGTACATGAACACCATGCACAGGATGACGATCAGCATGTACGGCATCATGCCGGCGAAAATCTGGTTGAGCGTCACATGCTTGGGCGCCACACCCTTCAGGTAGAAGGCCGACATCGCCACCGGCGGCGAGAGGAAAGCCGCCTGGAGGTTGACGAACACCAGCGTGCCCCAGAGGATGGGATCGATCTCGAAGTGCTTGAGGAGCGGCAGGAAGATCGGCACGAAGATGACGATGATCTCGGTCCACTCGAGCGGCCAGCCGAGAATGAAAATGATGGCCTGCGAGAGCAGCATGAACTGGATCGGCGAGAGGTTCAGCGCCAGCACCCATTTCTCCACCAGCGATTGCCCCCCGAGCAGCGCGAACACTGCCGAGAACAGCGCCGAGCCGACGAAAAGCCAGCACACCATGGACGTGGTCTTGGCGGTGAGGAACACCGACTCCTTGACCCGCTCCCAGCTGAGCGTGCCGGCCGAAAACGCCAGGAGGAAAGCACCCGCCGCGCCCACCGCCGCCGATTCGGTGGCGGTGGTGATGCCGAACAGGATCACCGCCAGCACCACCACCGTGAGAAGCCCCAGCGGCATCACTGAAGAGATCAGCAGGCGCAGTAGCTCGAACTGCTCCGAGCGCATCTTCCAGTAGTAGCGCAGGAGTATCAGCCCGGTGAGCGCGGCGATGCCCCAAAACCACTTGTAGAACGCCGGCGGCGGGCCTGCTTCGGACGGCGCAGCCGCGCCAGACTTGCGCAGACTGGGGTCGCCCATTTCCTGCACGCCTTCGGGTTCCTTGGCGCCTGCCGTGGCATCGTTGCCGCCGGCTTCCTGGCCGCTGCCCAATTCCTGCGCCTTTTCTTCGCTGCCGGGCGACTCCGCGAGGGCGCCGCCTTCCTTCGGCGGTTCGGCGAGAGCGCCGGCTTCTTTCGGCGGCTCCGTCAGCCCACCGGCCTCCTTGGGCGGCTCGCTGAGACCACCGGCCGCAGCATCCGGCGCGGCCTTCGCGGTGCCGCCCGCAGGCGCGGCCTTCGCGGTGCCGCCCGCAGACGCGGCGTCGTCGAGCTTTTGCACCAAGGCAGGCTCGGGCTGGTTGTCGGCCTGCTGGTGGACGACCACGTACCACCACATGCCCCACAGGGTGCCCACCGCCAGTATCAACGGGAACAAGGCGGTGAGGAGCCCCTTCCAGATGCCGACGTAGGTGAGACCCTTGCCGTCTTCCTTGACCAGACCGCGCGCCCGGCCGGGAAACAGCAATGCCTTCGCATGCGCCACAAGCAGGTTGGCGCCATAGGCGACGGAGAACTTGTGCACCCATTCCGGCACAGGCACCTGCTGCTCGGACTCCGGCAACGGCGGCGCGACCTTGGGGTCGATCAACGCCCAGCCGACGATATAGATCAGGTACAGAAGGGCGAGGAAGAAACCCGGAAACATCGCCGCGGCGTAGAGCTTCACCACCGATTGCCCGGCAACCGCCGCGTAGACGATGATCATCACCGAGGGCGGAATCAGGATGCCGAGCGTGCCACCCGCGGTGATCACGCCCGCGGCCAGCTTCACGCTATAGCCGGCCTTGAGCATGGGGTTGAACGCTATCACCCCCATCAGCACAACGACCGCGCCCACCAGCCCCGAAGCGATGCCCCAGAAGGTGCAGACGATCAATGTAGCCACAGCCAGCGAAGCCGGAAAGCGGCGGAACGCGAGCTGGATGCTGTAGAACATCTTGTCGACCAGCGCGCCGCGTTCCATCACATAGCCCATCAGCACGAACAGCGGGATCGAGATGAGCGTTTCATTGTTCATCGCGCCAAAGGTACGCTCGACCATCAGGTCGAAAATCTTGCTTTGGTGCCACGGCACTGCCGGGTCGTAGAGGGCGAAGAAGCCGAAGAACATGCCCAGGCCCATCAGGGTGAAAGCGGTGGGAAAGCCCATCATGATGACAACCACGATGAGCCCCAGCATGAGAAGACCGAGGGCCGGTTCACTCATGACCTGCCTCCGCCGAGGCGCTGGTGCGCCGCTTCGTCTATCCGATGCGCCTGTTCGATCGCGATCCGGCGCGATTCCTCGTCCACATGCGTACTCTTGGCAAGCTGCTGTTCGACCACGTCGATCTCCTCGGCGTCCTTGAGGCGCGCAGGCCATGCGCCGGTTTTGATGCAGACGACGCAGCGCACCACCTCGGCGACGCCTTGCAGCAGCACCAGCGCGCCGGCGAGCGGGATCATCGCCTTGAACGGATACACCGCGGGGCCGTCGGCGGTAGTGTTGGAGTGCTCGTTGATGCGCCAGGAATACGCGGCATAGTCGATCCCGGCGTAGGCCAGCGCAATGATGCCGGGAAAGAAAAATACGATGTAGAGCACCAGATCGAGCTTGGCCTGGGTGGTCGGCTTCATCGAACCGTAGAGAAAGTCTCCGCGCACGTGGCCGTTCTGTGCCAGCGTGTAGGCGCCGCACATCATGAACAGCGTGCCGTACATCATGTTGTTGGCATCGAAAATCCAGGCGGTAGGCGCGTTGAGGATGTAGCGCTTGAACACCTCGACGACGACGGTGAGCATCAGCAATACGATCAGCCAGGCGAATGCCTTGCCCGCAAATGTGCTGACGCTGTCTACCCTGAGCAGCAGTTTTTGAACGTTCATTTCCAGACAGCCGGTGCGCCGCTCGTTACATGCCGCGGCTTCGAGACAAACCACCATCCGGCAGCACACCGGACGGTGTCCATGGTTCCGCGCGCCCTCGCGGGCGCTGTGTTACGCCTTCTTGCCGAAATAGTAGTTGTAGGCCGCGCGGCGATTGACGTTGTTGTCGAGATCCCACTTGACCACACGTTCGGCGAATTTCTTTTGCGACTCGACGATCTCGTTGAACAGCACATTGTCCTTGCGCTTGGAGAGCGCGCCGTCATAGGCCTTCAACTGGTCCTGCAGGATCGAATCCGGGGTCTTGTAGAACTTGACCTTGTCCTTGGTCTGCAGTTCGACATAGTCCTTGGAATAGCGGTCGATCGCCTTCCAGGTGACGTCCTGCGAAGCGGCTTCGACGCCATTTTCGATGATGGCGCGCATTTTCGCCGGCAGGGCATCGAACTTGGTCTTGTTGAAGGTGATCTCGAACTGCTCGGCGTTCTGGTGATAGCTCTGCAGCATGCACACCTTGGAGACGTCGGGAAAACCGAGGAGGCGGTCGGAGGTCATGTTGTTGAACTCAGCGGCGTCGAGCAGGCCGCGGTCCATCGCCGGGACGATCTCGCCGCCGGGCAGCGCATTGACGGCAGCGCCCATGGCGGTGAAAACGTCGATCGAGATGCCTACGGTGCGATATTTGAGGCCCTTCATGTCGGCCGATTTGGTGACCGGCTTCTTGAACCAACCAAGCGGCTGCGTGAACATCGGACCGTACGGAAAGGAAACGACATTGGCACTGATCGAGGCGTACAGCTTGGTCAGCAATTCCTTGCCGCCGCCGTATTTGTGCCAGGACATGAGCTGCTGCGCATCCATGCCGAAGGCCGGCCCCGAGCCCCACAGCGCCAGCGCGTTTTGTTTGCCGTAGTGATACACCAGCACGCCGTGCCCGCCATCGAGCGTGCCTTTGGACACCGCTTCAAGCAGGCCGAAAGCGGGCACCACCGCGCCGGCCGGCAGGACGTCGATCTTCAGGTCGCCGCCGGTCATGTCGTTGATCTTCTTGGCGAAATCGTTGGCGTATTCGTGGAAAATGTCTTTTGAAGGCCAGGTCGACTGCCATTTCATCGTGATCGGGCCCTGCGCCTTGACGATGGTGGGAAAGCCGAGCGTGGCGGCGCCGGCGACGCCGGCGCCGGTCAGGAATTTGCGGCGCGAAGCGGTGGACTCTTGCATGCTTGTCTCCTCGTGAAAGAATTTGATGAATGTTTCCGCTTGATGAAAACACGGTAGCCCCGAAGTATATTCCCCACAGCGCCTTGCGGTCAGCGGTCGGCGGTCAGCGGTCCGCGGGAATACCCTGATACGGAACATGCCGCCCGCCGCAACGCGGATCAGGCACCCCAATGGGCAACATCCATGGGCAACACCAATTGACAGCATGTCGGGGATATGGTGTCCTGTCGAGCTGGCCTGATCGCTCGACCATTCCCGATCCCGCCGGCCCGAAAGTCCTGCAATGCCGTCCCTGCCAGACCACACGCTTTCCCCGCGTGCACCGCGTACCCCGCGCCCGTCGCGCGGCGGACGGGTATGGTTCGTGCCGTTCACGGCCTTAGCGCTGTTCGTCGCCGCCATCCTGGTTTTGCTCTGGTTCGTGCACCGCCATGAGGCCGAAATCCAGCTGGCCAATCTGCGCCGCGACACGCAGTACGCGGAGCTGTCGATCACGCGCAAGATTCTGGCGCATCAGGAGTTCGCCGACCGTCTGGCCGGCGCCTTCGCGTCCGGGCAGGGTGCTGCTACGCTGATCGATCAGGCGCAGGCCTACCAGAAGCAAAACCCGGAAATCCGCAACTTCGTCTGGTCTTCCGCCGATGGCATGAATGGCTGGACCGTGCCCTCCTGGAAGGACGCGGTGGCGATCACGCGTGAGCGCCCGTCGCTGGAAGAACGCGAGCGCATGCAGCGCCTGACCTCGGCCACCGGCCGTTCCACCTACACCGAACCCTACCGCGACTACCAGGACGAGCCCTATGTGGAATACCACAGCCCGGTAATCGAGCATGGCAGCTTCCGCGGCAATGTCAGCATGACGCTGTCGCTGCGCACGGTGATGCAACGCCTGGTGCCGGTGGCGGTGGCGGAAAAATATCGCCTCTCGCTGCTCGATGCCGAAGGCCGTGAACTCTTCAGTCATGACGCAGATCGTGAAACCTATGACTGGCTGACGCAAACCGTGTCGCTCACATTGCCATGGCGCAATCTCGACCTTTCCGCCACCTCGTACAAGACCGACTCGCTGGTCGGACGCACGCTGCTCACCGGGGTGATCCTCCTGATCACCGGCGTGCTGGCCTGGAGCCTGTGGTCGCTGCGCCGCCGCGTCGACCTGCAGGCTACGGCCGACAACGCCCTGATGGCCTCGCACGAGCGCTTCGTCACGGTTCTCGACGCGATCGATTCCGGCGTCGCCGTCTCCGACCTGGCCACGCGCGAGCTTCTGTTCTGCAACGAGAGTTTTTCGCGCATCTTTCCCGGCCACGGCATCGGCAGCAACGCGGCCGAACTCGAAGTCGCGTTCACCCCGTTGCCTTCGCTGGCGATCCCGCATGACGTGCTGATCGACGCCGACGGCAAGCCCACCCATGTGCATCGGCTCGAAGTGCGCGACGAAGCCAGCGGCCTCTGGTACGCCCTCCGGGTACGCGCGGTGCGCTGGGTCGACGGCCGCCTGGTGCGCATGACCATGATTTCCGACATCACCGATCGCAAGATCGCCGACGAACGCAGCCGCGTTCAGCATGAAAAGCTGCTGCTCACCTCGCGCCTGATGAGCGTGGGCGAAATGGCTTCCACCCTGGCGCATGAAATCAACCAGCCGCTGTCGGCCATCGCCAACTACAACATGGGCGCGGTGCGGCGCCTGAAGTCCGACCACTGGAAAAAGGAAGACCTGGTCTCGGCACTGGAAAAATCCGCCGCGCAGGCCGAACGCGCCGGCCGCGTGGTGCATCGGGTGCGTGAATTCCTGCGCCGCCGCGAGCCGGTGCGCGAGCCGATGTCGATCAACGAAGTGGTGGTCGATGTCACGGAGTTGATCGAACTCGAAGCCGAGAAGGCGAGCGTCCAGATCAGGCTGGATCTGGGGTACGACGTACCGCTGGTCAGCGGCGACCGCATCATGGTCGAGCAGCTGTTGCTCAATCTGATCAAGAACGGCATCGAAGCAATGAAGCAGACGCGCCAGTCCGAACGCGAACTGACCGTGCAGACCGCGATAGCAGGCAGCCAGATCGAGATCCGCGTGATCGATCGCGGCCACGGCATCGCCACCGAGGTGGCGCCCGAGCTGTTCTCGCCGTTTTTCACCACCAAGGACAACGGCATGGGCATGGGCCTGAACATCTGCCGCTCGATCGTCGAACTGCACGACGGCCACCTGTGGTTCTCCGCCAATCCCGCCGGCGGCAGCATTTTCCATTTCACACTTCCACCGGCGATCGAGCCGGCAATCCACCCATGAACCCGAAACCCATCATCCATGTCGTCGACGACGACGACGCCATCCGCGATTCGCTGGTCTGGCTGCTCGACGACGACCGCTATGAAGTGCGCACTTATGCATCGGGCGAGGAGTTCCTGGAGCGCTTCGCGCCGCAGTCGCCGGCCTGCGTGATCCTCGACATCCGCATGCCCGGCATGAGTGGCGTTGAAGTGCACGAACGGCTTGGCCTGAACGGCATCGCCACGCCGGTGGTGTTCGTCACCGGCCACGGCGACGTGCCGATGGCGGTCGAGGCGATCAAGCGCGGCGCCTTCGATTTCGTCGAAAAACCTTACAACGAGGCCAAGCTCACCGGCATCATCGAGCGCGCCATCGAGCAGGATGCGAAGCACGCCGGCCAGAGCGCGGCGCACTCGGAAATCGCGGCGCGCCTGGCCAAGCTGTCGCCGCGCGAGCGCGAGGTGCTCGATCTGGTGGTGGCCGGCAAGATGAACAAGACCATTGCCGACGTGATGAATATCTCCATCAAGACGGTCGAGGCGCATCGCGCCAAGGTGATGGAGAAAATGTGTGCGCGCTCGCTGGCCGAACTGGTGCAAGCGGTGATCAAGGTGGGGGCGCGCGCCTCGACATGAATGCGCGGCGGCGCGCACTCGTACCGAGCGCCGCCGCCGCCCCCAGCCCCGTTCAGGCGGCCGCGATTCGCGCGAATTCCGCGAAGTAGTCGGGATAGGTCTTGCCGACGCAGCGCGGGTCGTTGATGACCAGCGGCGCCGAATCCGCTGGCAGGCCGAAGGCGAGCAGCGAAAAGCACATCGCCATGCGATGGTCGTCATAGGTGTCGATCGCCGCCGGCCGGATGATGGCAGGCGGCGTCACGCGCAGCCAGTCGCGGCCTTCCTCGACATCTGCACCGACCTTGCGCAGTTCGGTGGCCATGGCGGCAATCCGATCGGTTTCCTTGACCCGCCACGAGCCGATGTTGCGCAGGGTCGAAGGGCCGTCGGCGAACAGCGCCAGCACGGCGATGGTCATGGCCGCATCCGGGATGTGGTTGAAATCCGCATCCACCGCCTTGAGCCGCGCTGGATTTTCTTCATTGGTGAAACCGCGCACTTCGATCCAGTTCGGCCCCGCCAGCAGGTTGGCGCCCATCTTTGCCAACGCGTCGGCGAACCCGATGTCGCCCTGTATGCTGTCGTTGCCAACGCCTTCGATGCGCAAGGGGCCGCCACCGAGCGCGCCGGCGGCGAGGAAATACGAAGCCGACGAGGCATCGCCTTCGACATGCAGCGTGCCGGGGCTGACATAGGCTGCGCCGGCCGGAATGTGGAAGGTGCGCCATTGGTCGCGCACCACATCGACGCCGAAACGGCGCATCAGATTGAGCGTGATCTCGACATAGGGTCGGGAGATCAGCTCCCCCGCAACTTCGATCGTTGCCGGAGCGCGCGCAGCGCGTGCCAGGAGCGGCAGAGCCATCAAAAGCGCGGTGAGAAACTGGCTGGAGACATTGCCGCGCACCGGCACCGGCCCCTTGAGGGCGACATCCGCCGGCAGGATGTGCAGCGGCGGATAGCCGGGGGTGGCTGCATAGCGCACGTCGGCGCCGATGGCGCGCAGGCCGTCGACCAGATCGCCGATGGGCCGTTCATGCATGCGCGCCACACCGGAGAGCCGGTAGTCGCCGCGATTGAGCGCCAGCGCCGCAGTCAGCGGCCGAATCGCGGTGCCCGCATTGCCCATGAAGAGATCGGCATCGCGCACCGGAAACGCGCCCTGCACGCCATCGATGATGCGGTCGGCGCCATCCTGTACGCAGGTGACGCCGAGCACCTTGAGGGCCGCCAGCATGACGCGGGTGTCGTCGGAATCGAGCAGGTCTGCCACCCGCGTGCGGCCTGCGGCCAGCGCGGCTAAGAGCAGGCTGCGATTGGATATGCTTTTCGAGCCGGGCAGGCGGATGGTGCCGAAAGCGCGCCGCCGCGGGAACAGGTCGAGCGTTTCCATCAGGCGCGGCCGGACTGCGGCGCGGGATTCGCGCCGGCCTCGATGGACTCGAGCCAGGCGCGGCGGGCGTCGCGAGCATTGGCGAACACGGCGTCGAGCGCGGCGCCGTCGGACCGGTCGATCATGGCGCGTACGTCGGCTAAGCGGCCGGCGAACGCGTCGATTTCGTCGAGCAGGGCTACGCGGTTGGCAAGCGAAATATCGCGCCACATTTCCGGCGAGCCACCGGCGATGCGGGTGAAATCGCGAAAGCCGCTGGCGGCGTACTGGAACAGCAGGTCCGCATGCGGCTTGCGCGCGATCTCGTCGACCAGCGCAAACGCCAGCACATGCGGCAGGTGACTCACCGCCGCGAAGGTCTTGTCGTGCAACTCCGGCGTCATGCTGAACACCCGCGCGCCGCACGCTTGCCAGGCGGCAGACACCCGGTCGGCGGCGGCGCGGTCGGTCTCCGGGACGGCGGCCAGCACCAGCTTTTTGCCGCGATAGAGGTCGGCGCGCGCGGCGGCTGCGCCGTTCTGTTCCGCACCGGCGATCGGATGGGCCGGCACGAATTGCGCCATCTTGCCGCCAAAGGCCGCGCGCGCCAACGCCACCACGTCGCCCTTGGTGCTGCCGCCGTCGGTGACCACCGCGCCGGGTTTGAGCAACGGGGCGATGGTCGCGAACACCTGCGCCATCTGCCCGACCGGCGTGGCCACGAGAATGAAATCGGCACGCGCATAGGCGTCCGCCGCCACGCCGATCTCGTCGATCAGGCCGAGCCTTTTCGCCTCTTCGAGATTGGCGCGGCCGCGCCCGACGCCGACTACGTGACGCACCTGGCCTGCCGCCTTCAAGGCGAGCGCGAAGGAGCCGCCGATCAGGCCGACGCCGGTGATGACCAGGGTATCGATCATGTGGCCGAGCGCTGGATTCAAGCGCGCACTTCCGCCAGCGCTTCCTTCAAACTGGAAAGAAAACGCGCGTTCTCATGCGGCAGGCCGATGGTCACGCGCACGTGGCGCGGCAATTCGTAGCCGACGACGGGGCGCACGATGACGCCGCGCTTGAGCAAGGCATTGAAGACCTTCGGCCCGTCACCGACATCGACAGCGACGAAGTTGCCATGGGACGGAATGAACTCCAGGCCGAGCGCCTCGACACCCTCGGTCAATTGCCGCATGCCGGCGCGATTGTTCTCGTAGGTGCGGCGCACGAAATCCTCGTCGCCCAGCGCGGCCACGGCTGCCGCCTGTGCGATGGCGTTCACGTTGAACGGCGCGCGTACCCGGTTGACCATGTCGCATACCTGTGGATGGCCCAGCATGTAGCCCACGCGCAGGCCGGCCAAGCCATAGATCTTGCAAAAGGTGCGGGTGAGCACCAGGTTGGGAAATTCCTTCAGCCAGGCGACGGTGTCGGCGCGCAGTTGCGCCGGCAGGAAGTCGTTGTAGGCCTCATCGAGCACGACGATCGCGTCAGCCGGCACGCGCTTGAGGAACGCGTGGATCTCGGCGTAGGGCGTGAAGGTGCCGGTCGGATTGTTGGGATTGGCCACAAACACCATGCGCGTATCCGGGCGGATCGCCGCCAGCATGGCGTCGAGATCATTGCCGTAGGCCTTGGCCGGCACCTTGATTCCTGCGGCGCCGCGCGCTTGCACGGTGATCGGATAGACCGCGAAACAATGCTGCGCATACACCGCCGACACGCCCGGCGCCAGATATGCCATGGCGACATAGTCGAGCAGGTCGTTGGAGCCGTTGCCGATGACGATGGATTCCATCGCCACGCCCCACTTCGCGGCCAGCGCCGCCTTGAGTTCGTAGGAGGCGCCGTCGGGATAGAGATGCACTTCCTCCAGGGCGCGACGCATCGCGGCCTTGGCGGCCTCGCCGCATCCCAGCGGGTTTTCGTTGGAGGCGAGCTTGATGATGTCGCGCTCGGGAATGCCGAGTTCGCGCGCGACCTCGGAAATCGGCTTGCCGGGCTG
>JAYVST010000217.1:0-1887 GCA_043775255.1 Burkholderiales bacterium | reverse complement strand
GGGCTTTCCTGAAACGAACATGCGGTCGTTGACTTCCCGTGTCCTGTTCAGCGCCGGCTTCATCGCGTGCGCAGCGCTTATCGCCTTTGCGCTTTACCTGCAGTATTTCGCGAACCTGGATCCATGCCCGCTGTGCATGCTGCAGCGGGTCGCCTTCATCGTCCTCGGGTTGGTGTTCCTGATCGGCGCGATTCACGGCCCCGGCAAGACCGGCATCCGGATTTATGCCGGGGTCGCCGGTTTGGCAGCACTTACCGGTGTCGGACTTGCGGCTCGCCATGTCTGGTTGCAATACTACCCGCCGCAGTTCGGCAGTTGCGCCGGCGACATCTATTCCCAATTGGAGCGACTTCCGCTCGGGCGCGTACTCGCCAACGCAATTCGCGCGACCGGCGATTGCGCCAAGGTGGACTGGACCCTGTTGACCCTTTCGGTTGCGGAATGGTCTCTGCTTTGGTTCCTGATTTTCGCGGCCGGCACTGCAATGCTGCTGCTGCGCCGCAGCCACTAACCGGGCCGGCCAACAACGCCAGGCCGGCAGGCACCGCAAAGGCGGCGATCGTAGACGAGAATATTGGCCCGAGCATCAAAGCGCGCTATTTCCAGCGCAATCGCACAATGAAAGAAACCCTGTTGTTGGCGACCAGACTGCCGCCCGCTTTCCTGGCGGTTCTACGGCAGCGCTTTGAGGTGCTGGGGCCCATTGCTCCGCCATTCCATACTGGTGCGAGCGCACTACCGGTCGCCGATCTGGCGCGCATACGCGCTATCGTAACCATCGGCTCCGTGTCCATGCCCGCGGACTCGCTCGGATTGTTCCCGCAGCTCGGCCTGATCTGTTGCCTGGGCACCGGGTTCGAAGGCGTCCCGGTGACAGCCGCGCGCGAACGCGGCATCGCCATCACCCACAGCCCGAACGCCAACGGCTCGGCGGTCGCCGATCTGGCCATCGGCCTGATGATCTCCAGCATGCGCAATTTCACAGTCGCCCGCGACTACCTCCGCGCCGGAAAATTCGAGGGCAACGCCGGCGTGCGCCTGAGCGCCGCACACGGGCTGGCCGGTCGCCGCATCGGCGTCTACGGGCTGGGCGCGATAGGCCTGAAGATCGCGCGCCGCGCCGCCGCGTTCGAAATGGAAATTGCATACCACAACCGCAAGCCGCGCACCGATGTCGACTACACCTGGCAACCGACCTTGGCCGCGCTCGCAGAATGGTGCGATGTGTTGATGGTGGCGGTGCGCGCCGATGCCTCGAACCGGTGCGCGGTGGACCAGTCCGTCCTGCGCGCCCTCGGGCCGGAAGGCTTCGTGGTCAACATATCACGCGGCTCGGTGGTCGATGAGGAAGCACTGGTCGCCGCGCTCGAATCCGGCACGATTTGCGGTGCGGGGCTCGACGTCTATGAACGGGAACCCCTGGTCACCCCCGCGCTGTTCGACCTGCCCCATGTGGCGCTCACTCCGCATATCGGCGGCAACACGCACGATGCACAGCGCGCGATGCATGCGCTGGTTCTGGCCAATCTGGAAGCGTTTTTCGCCGGTCGTGCCGTGCCCAATCCGGTCCCTGCATAGACGTCTGCCGAAAATCGATAAGGGTGTGGCGACCACACCCGTTGCCGATCGTGTTTTATTTGAATCAGCAGTTTTCGATAGTCCGGACTCGCTGCCTTCAAGCCAGGCAGCAAAGGAGATTCCAGTGCCAGGTGCAATCGCGAGCTACCACGCCCACGTCTACTTCGACCCCGCGTCAAGCCGGGCAACCGCCGCTTCGATCCGCGAAAGCATCGCGCAACGCTTTTCGGTGCGCCTCGGCCGCTGGCACGAAGGGCCGGTCGGGCCGCATCCGCAAGCGATGTACCAGGTCGCTTTCCTGCCGCATGT
>JAYVST010000216.1:0-3893 GCA_043775255.1 Burkholderiales bacterium | reverse complement strand
CAACGGCGTGGCCGCGGCGACGCCCTTCGCCATCCTCACCACCCATCCGGTGCTCGCGGCGGCGGATTTCACGGTGCTGTAAGCCTTCTGCCGGCCGCGGGCCGCGTTGCCGGCATGCGGGCACACCCCGGTTGCCGACCGCCATAGGTTCAACGATCGGTTGCTGGCGGGCCCGCCGCGTCAGCGTGCGGGTCTGCCCCGAACCAACGCGATCTGACGCGGCAGGCATACGCCGGCCAGGTCATAGCGCTCGACGATGGTGCGGCGCGCGGCAACACGCAGGCGCGCCAGCGCCGGGCCGGCCGCGAGCGCTTCGACCACGCGCCCGGCCAGAGCGGCAGTATCGAAAAACGCTGTGAGCCAGCCATTGACCCCGTCCTCGATCACCTCTTCTACCGGCGCGGTGCGCGAGCCGATCACCATGCAGCCGGCGGCCATGGCTTCCAGCATCGACCAGGACAGCACGAAGGGGTAACTCAGGTACACGTGCGCTGACGACACCCGCAGCACCGAGAGGTAGCTGCGGTAGGGAATACGGCCGAGGAAATGCACGCGCGAAAGGTCGACAGCGTCACTCAATTCCGCCAACAGGCTCGCGCGATAGGTGCCGCCCTTGGGGTTGGGCACGCCGTAGCTGACCTGATCGCCGCCGACAATCACCACGCGCGCCTTCGGCCGGCGCGCAAGGATGGCCGGCAGGGTGCGCATGAACACATGGAAACCGCGATAAGGTTCGAGGTTGCGCGAGACGTAGGTGACGACCTCGTCGGCCGCGGTGAGCACGGTGCCGTCGTGCAGCTTCAGGCTGTCGGAGGCATCGGGGCGTACGGTGTCGGTATCGACACCATCGTGCACCACCTCGATTTTCCGGCGGTACTCTGGCGGCGCCTGCACCTGCTGCCAATGCGTCGGCGCAATGCCGGCATCGGCGGCGTCGAGGCTGAGCAGCAGGGTGGCGTTCTTCACCCGCACCCGGCACAGGTCGTCGAAGGTGGTCGGAAACTCGGGATCGAAACCGACATCGGTGCCACGCCCGTGATAGAAGAATTCGAAATAGCCGATCAGGCGGCATTCGGGAAACACGTCCTTGACAAACAGGGTCTCGCCCCAGCCCGGATGCGCGCACACCACGTCGGGCACGAAGCCGCTCTCGCGCAGCTTCTGCATCACCTGTGCCACCAGATGGCCGCGCCGCACGGCCGACTCGTGGCCGCGCACGAAGGGATGCACCTCGCGTTTTGCCGCAGCAGGCGTGGGATAGCCGATCAAGCGCACACCTGGCGGCTGAGCGCGCTTTTCCATGTTGGAACGCTCGCCGATGGCGACCACGGTGTGGGCCGGATCGGTCGCCAGTTTGGCCGCGAGATGCGAGTACTGGCCAGGGAAGTTTTGGTGAATGAAAAGAAAACGCATCCGCGATCCGCCGCTTCACGCGCCACCCACAAGGCGCGCCGACGCGGCATCCTGGAACCGGCTCACGAATCCGCCCCCGCCGGCGGCGCCACCCGCATCACCTCGTCAAAGGTGGTGATGCCGGAGGCGATCTTGAGCGCGCCGGAAACACGCAGCGGCTTCATACCCGCCTTGTAGGCCTGCTCGCGCACCTTGGCGATATCGGTTTCGGGGGTGATCAGGCGCTTGACGTCCGAGGAGAGCATCATCACTTCGTAGATGCCCATGCGCCCGATATAGCCGGTGCTGCGGCACTCGGTGCAGCCCACCGCGCGGTAGACCCTGGTCGGCGCATCGGAGATAAACGGATCGACCAGTTCTTCCCACAATTTTTCGTGGCGCAGGCTGGAGGGCATCTTGCAGGTTGGGCACAGGGTGCGCACCAGGCGCTGCGCCATGATGCCGAGCACGGTGGCGTTGATCAGGTAGGAAGGCACACCGATGTCGAGCAGGCGCGTTACCGCGGAGGGCGCGTCGTTGGTGTGCAGGGTGGAGAGCACCAGATGGCCGGTCAACGCGGCCTGGATCGCCATCTGCGCGGTTTCGAGATCGCGGATCTCGCCGACCATGATGATGTCCGGGTCCTGGCGCATGAGCGCGCGCAGACCCTCCGGAAAGGAGAGGTCGATGTTGGTCTGCACCTGCATCTGGTTGAACGAGGATTCGACCATTTCGATCGGGTCCTCGATGGTGCAGACGTTCACCTCCTGGGTGGCGAGTTGCTTGAGCGTGGAATACAACGTGGTGGTCTTGCCGGAGCCGGTCGGCCCGGTCACCAGGATGATGCCGTGCGGGCGTGCCGTCATGTTGGCCCAGCTCTCGCGGTCGGCATCCGAGAATCCGAGCTCGGAAAAATCGCGCACCAGCACCTCGGGATCGAAAATCCGCATCACCACCTTTTCGCCGAAGGCGGTCGGCAGGGACGACAGGCGCAATTCCACCTCGGCGCCATCGGCGGTACGGGTCTTCAGGCGCCCATCCTGCGGACGGCGCTTCTCGGCCACGTCCATGCGGCCGAGGATCTTGATGCGCGAGGTGATGGCGGCGAAAACCGAAGGCGGCACCTGGTAGACCTGGTGCAAAACGCCGTCGATGCGGAAACGCACCACGCCCTGCTCGCGGCGCGGCTCTAAGTGAATGTCGGAGGCGCGCTGCGCGTACGCGTACTGCAGCAACCAGTCCACCACCCGCACCACATGCTGCTCGTTGGCGTCGATGGTGCGACCGGTCTTGCCAAGTTCGACCAGCTGTTCGAAGTTGTTGATGCCGGCTTCGAAGTTGCCGTCCTTGTTGGCGCCCTTGATCGAACGCGCCAGACTGAAGAATTCCGCGCTGTAACGCGCGATGTCGGCCGGGTTGGCCACCACCCGGCGGATCGACAGGCGCAGCATCGGCTCCAGTTCCTTGACCCATTCGGTGAGGAAGGGCTCGGCCGTGGCCACCACCAGTTCCTTGGTGGTGCGTTCGACCGGCAGCATGGAAAAGCGCTGCGCGTAGTTGATCGACATGGTTTCGCCCACGCGGGTGAAGTCGATCTTGAGCGGGTCGATGTGCAGATACTTGAGACCGGCCTTGCCGGCCAGCCATTCGGAGAGCCAGTCGAGCGTCAGTATCTTGGCGGTGACGGCGGATTTCCATTTCTGGTCACCGATGATCACCAGCGGATGATGTTCCGACTTCTTCAGGCGCCACTCGGCCTTGAGCTTGTCGCAGAGCGCGACGTCCACATGCCCTTCGGCGGCCAGGGTGTCGAGCAATTCGCCCAGCGACAGGCGGCGCTCGTAGGTCGGAAAAGCGATCGCGCCGGCATGGCCGGCGGGGCGTGCCGAGGCGGCAGGTACGGCGGAAGCGGCGGGGGCGTTCATGGTGTCCTGGCGTTCGGCAAGCAAGTCAAGCGTCCGGCCCGCGCCGGCGACGCAGTTTCAACCGCAATATCGATTGTATTCCGCCTCGAGCCGGCCGACCTCGGACTCGCGCCGGGCATCGCTCATCCACACGCGCTCGCCGCGCTCGTTTAGCTCGTACACGCGGCCGGAGGCGCGCAGGTCGCCCAGTTCATTGCGCACGACCTGGCATTCGCGCTGCTTCGAGGCGCGTTCGGCCGTCGCCTTGGCCTCGTTGCGTTCACGCTCTGCCTGACGCTTGCGGAACTCGATTTCGCGGTCCTTGTAGGCCGGCGTGCCGGCCGCCGCAGGAGCGGCTGCCGGCGTCTTCGCGTCATGCAGCTTGACTTCGCGCGACTTCGCAGCCGCAGGCGGCTTCTCGCCATAGTGGGTCACGCCATTGCCATCGACCCATTTGTAAATCTGCGCCGCAGCCGGCACAAGCCAATGCAGACACAAGCAAGCTGCCAACCAGACCACGCGCATAACGTACCTCCCTGGCGCAAGCGTACACCAAGGCCGGGCGGGCGCGAATTACGAAAAGAAGGGATTGCGGCT
>JAYVST010000215.1:0-5349 GCA_043775255.1 Burkholderiales bacterium | reverse complement strand
ACCTGTCGATCAATCGCGGCGACGTGTGGATATTGGGCGCGGCGCTGCTTTACGCGGTGTACACGCCGCTGCGGCAGCGCCGGCCCGCAGTGCATCCCTTAAGCTTTCTGGTGACGGTGATAAGCCTGGGTTCGCTGATGATGTTGCCGCTATACCTGCTGGGCGCCGGGCAGGGCGTGGTGGTGCGCGGCGGCTGGACGTCCTGCGCCGCCATCGCCTACACGGCCGTGCTGCCGTCGTTCGTGGCCTACCTGTTTTCAATCGCGGCGTGGAACTGATCGGCACCGCGCAGCGCCGAGCTGTCGGTGCACCCGATGCCGCTGATCGGCGCCTTCCTGGCGGTGGTGTTCCTGGGCGAGCGCCTTTACCAGTACCACGCGGCGGGCATTCTGCCGGTCGGGGGGAATCCTGCTGGTGTCGCGCAAACGGGCCGTCGCGATGTAGACTTCCTGCGAAAAAGTATATACTCGTGGATATACTTTCGATAGTCGAGGTCGCCGATGACTGAACCGCGTATTGCCAAGCTTTTCAAGAATGGCGCCAGCCAGGCCGTGCGTCTGCCGGCCGAGTTCCGCTTCGCTGGCAACCAGGTTTACGTGAGCCGCGATCAGGCCACCGGTGACGTGATTCTTTCAACCCATCCGGGCGCTGCCGATTGGCGCGAATTCTTCGAACTGGTTCGTTCCATCGATGTGCCAATGGAGTTCATGGCCGAGCGCCCGATGAACCGGGTAGCGGAAGTGCGCGGCGTGTTCGATGAGCCCGCCAAACCGGCCCGTTCGCGCAAGGCCAAGCGCGCTCGATAAAGGGCGAACATGTTGCACATGCTCGACACGGATACCGCGAGCTACGCCATCAAGGGGCGTTCAACTTCGGTCGAGACCAATCTCAACAGACTGACGCCTTCGATGGTGTGCATTTCGGCTATCACGCGCGGCGAATTGCTCTACGGACTGAAGCGCTTGCCGGCCGGTCATCGCCTGCACCTTCCGGTGCGGCGCTTTCTGAAAATCGTCCGGGTGCTGGCGTGGGACGCCGAAGCGGCCGATTTTTACGCCGAGATCCGGCATCAGTTGGCGCAGGCCGGCAAACCCATCGGCGAACTCGACATGATGATTGCCGCGCACTCGCTTGCCGCCAGTGCGGTACTGGTGAGCAACAACACGCGTCATTTCAAACGTATCGATCCGCCCCTGCGGCTGGTCAACTGGGTGACGGATTAGCCTCGACCGATTGGATGGCAAGACGATGAAGAATGCGACTGACGCAGCCGGGCGCCAGACCTACATCATGCGCGTGGTAGGGCAACATGGCACGCTGCTACGCCTAAAAAGGTCGGAACTCTGCCAGATTGCGGCGCGGGCGCCGACCCACCGGCTGCCCGCCATCGGCTCGAACGCGACCCTGACCGAAGCCGGTCTCCTGATAAGTTACGGGGTCGATTCGATCGACCAGTTCAGGCGCATCGCCACCCACGTGAGCAAGATTCTCGAGGGCGCAAAGCCGGCCGACCTGCCGGTGGAGCAGCCGACCAGACTCGATCCAGCTGATGATCAATGGCAAGACAGCAAAGGCGCTGGGCTCGAAGATTCCGCAAACGCTGCTGGTCAGCGTCGAAGAGGCGATCGAATGAGCCGCCGCGCGCGCGCAGCCGAACAACCGGTCGCGCCTTTGCACACGACCAAAGCTGCGACCGCCCTTTCAGGGCGCCAGCCAGTTCTCAATGCGCAGTCCGGACACGTGGGAAAACTCGCGCACATTGTTGGTCACCGGCTTCACGCCGAGGCTGATAGCGTGCCCGGCGATCAGCAGTCGAGCGGACCGATCGGTGTGCCGGCGGGCCTGCAGCTGCGCGCGCAGCACACCGTAGGCATGTGCGCGCAGCACACCGTAGGCATGTGCGGCACGGGCTTCTTACGGCAGCACGGTGAGCGCCGCAACCAGCCGGTCCAGTTTGACTTGCGTCACGTTGCGAAGCTGGCTTTGCTCGACGCCAAAGCGCAGTTCCGCCAGGGTGATCGACGAGATGCACGTGTGGTTCGCATCGGCTGCGTCGTAGCGAGCCACCACCGCCTCATGCTGCGGACGGCGGTTTAGCACAGACACCAGCGTGTTGGTGTCGAGCATGGCCCGCATTAACGGCCCCAGTCGCGTGCGTCGCTGGTCGCAGGCTGGTTGCGCTCTAGCCCCCATCCATCGGGCGTGTCGGCCATCACCTCGCGCAGCACCTCGCCCAATGTGGGGCGTCGTGGCTGCAGAAACGCCGTCAGCGCTTCGTGGATCAACGCGCTCCGGGTTTTGCGCTGGCGCTTGCATTCGCGCTCCAGCACTTTGGAGAGTTCAGGCTTTAGTCGCACGTAGATCGGCATGGCGGCCTCTGATTCGAAGTTCGACGGGTGCATGACATTTGTATCACAGACGATGCTTGCGGACTCCGAAAAGTACCCACTCCCCGACGGCGCCGGTGGAGCTAAGTGGACTGCTGCGTGGCCAGTACGAAAGTGGGCTGCTGCTTCAGGCGCCTGCATGCATATGGGCCATTTGCCAAGATTCCCCGAACGCGCCGCTGACGCGTCACGGCCAACGGCCACCAGGCCATGCGCACGTCGCTCTATCTGCGCGAGCACCACTTCCCCAATGTCTACGTCACTGCAGCAGCGGCCTGATCTTCTTCGCGAAAGACAAAGAACTCACAGAAAAAAGAACTTTTCTTGTGCGCCCCGGCTGACGACACGCTCAATCCTGCCCAACGATGCCCCATTTCTGGTTCAGTTCGGTGAAGTAGCCGTTCTGGCGCTTGATGACCACCCAGTTGTTGACGAAGTTGATCCATACCTGGTCGTCGATGGCCACGACGAACGACATCGGGATGCTGTTCTTCGGCTTGTTCATGAACAGCATCGTCATTTCCGGATACTGCTTGATGAGCGCAGATCCTTCGATCAGGCTCGCCACCACGTAGTCGACACGACCGGTCAGCAGTTCCTGCCAGTCGCGTGCAGGCGACTCCACGCGCCGCACCGCCGACTTCGGCAGGTTGGACTGCACGAATTGCTCCATGGTCGTGCCAAGGTTGAAGCCGGCGGTGACCTTGGGATTGTTGAGGTCTTCCCAGCCCTTGTACTTGGCCGCGTTCTTCTTCAACACCAGCGGAAAGAAGGCATTGCGGCCCCACGGGGTGATGAAGCCGGCCGACTTGGCGCGCGCCACGCTCATCGAAGCGCCGGTCATGGCGATGTCGTACTGCCCGGCCTGCACGCCCTGGATCAGGGTTTTCCAGTCGGTGGGCACGAATTCGACCTTCACGCCCATGTCCTTGGCCAGTTCGTTGGCGGCGTCGATCTGGTGCCCGGCGAATTCCTTGGAGGCCGGATCGCGAAACGACATCGGGTTGAAGTCGCCCGTGGTGCCGACCTTGAGCACGCCGGCCTTGAGGATCTTGTCCAGCCGCGAAGCTTGCGGTGTCGGGGCCTGGGCCTGCGCGTGGGTCGCGAAGAACGCGATGATCGCGGCGCTGAATATTGTGCGAAGTTGATTCACGTTGGTAGTCCCCTGATGTGGAAGTTGCTCGAATTCCCGACCGGCCTGCTCTTGGCGCCTGCATCGCGCCCGGTCGGCGCTCTTGCTATTTGGCTTTGCAATCGAGCAAGGACAGCGCCACTCTCGTACAGTTCTCGCCGTAAACCCCCGATCGCATGTCTGCCTTCACGTCACGCGGAGTCACGCAAAACCGCGCGCTAGAAGGCGCGCGAGTGTAGCACGGCGTATCGGCCCGATTTTGGACCCGGAATCAAGCAGATCGTCGATCACGGCGGCGCCGAATTCGGCGAGATCTGTCGGGCCGATCGCGCCATTTTGCACACCGCACGGCCAGACCGTATCCTGACAATAAGTTCCGACACAACCGTCTTCATCCACCGGCAAAACGCGCGGGGCCGACTGCGCGGGAAGTGCGCGGATGCCGGTGCGGATCAGGCGGCGCAACAGCGCCACGCCGCGATCGGAGGTGGCAAGGTTTTCCAGCGCGTGCACCGCCACCGGCCGTTGCGACACCTGCACTTCGTAGTCGCCCGGCACGCGCTGCCGTTCTTCGTAGGACCGCTCGTCGGCGGTCTGGCCGATGAAGTCGATCTTGCCGCGCCCGACCTGCGCAGGGTCGCCCTGCCCCTGTGGATCGAGCTCGCGGCGAAAATAGCGCCAGCCGATAGTGAGGGTGCGCGTGTCGTCGATCGGCACCATCCAGCGCAGCATGGCGGAACGCTGAAACACCTTCGTTTCATCGGCGGCCTCCCAGATCGCGCCGGTCTGGTTGCCGTTGGGCAGGATGGATTCGGTTACTCGCGTCCAGTAGTGGCCGTTCCATGAACGCGTCTGCACGTTGACCATGCCGAGCGGCGTCTCGCGGTAGTCGATTACCTGCTCGGCGCCGGAGGCGGCGCCGAATTGCGGACCGGTCATGCGCGTATGCAGGTACACCACGTGCACCGGATCCTGGGTGTTTTCATAGACCTGCAGCCAGTTGCACGGTGTCTCCAGCGCGAACGGTACCGCATTGGTCTCTGCGATGGTCTGCGTGTCGAAAAGCGAAAACGGCGGCATCGTGGCGGGCGGGCCCAGGTAGGCGAACACCAGTCCCTGCGATTCGTGTGTCGGGTAGGCGCCGTGCACGACCCGATCCTTGATGCGATCGTTCGGCTCCGCTGGTGTCGATATCAGCGTGCCGTCAATGTCGTAGTGCCAGCCGTGATAGCAGCAGGCGATACCGCGCTCCATGACGATGCCGTATTCAAGGCTGGCGCCGCGGTGCGAGCAATGCCTATGCAGGAGCCCGGTGCGCCCGGCCTTGTCGCGGAACAGGACCAGCGCTTCGCCCAGGACATCTACGGCCAGCGGCAAGTCGCGCACTTCGTTCGACAGCGCCACCGGCTGCCAACTGCGCCGCAACCATTCGCCGGCGGGCGTGTCGGGCCCGACCCGCGTCAATTCGTCATCCGGCAGTGGCACGGTGCGCTTGGCATATCCCTGGAATCCGCGCGCATTCCTGCTCATTCGCCACTCCCTTACGAAATCGATATCGACTTTCAGTTATACCAAACCGGCTGCCTGTCCGGGCGCCTGTCCCTGCGCCTGTCCCTGCGCCGCTTGCGCCATCCGATATCATGCCGTCCATCGACGCCCCTTGGCCCCCATGCTGCTCGCCCGCTCCACCTGGAAAGAAGTCGAGGCCTACCTCGCGCGTTCGCGCGGCGTGGTCATCGCGCTCGGCTCGACCGAGCAGCATGGGCCGATCGGCATGATCGGGACCGACGCGCAAACCGCCGAGGCGGTAGCGCTTGGGCTCGGCGAACG
>JAYVST010000214.1:0-2587 GCA_043775255.1 Burkholderiales bacterium | reverse complement strand
CCCGTAGTGCTCCGGCATGCGGATCACGTGCACACCTTCGGAGGAGCCGATGTGGCTGTCGGCGTCGGCGAACACGTAGAGTTGCCCGCCGCGGGCGCGCACTTCCTGCATGTTGGACTTGAGCTTTTCCAGCAGGGCGTCGTTGGGCGCGATGGTGACGACCGGCATTTCGTCGGTGACCAGCGCCAAGGGCCCGTGCTTCAACTCGCCGGCGGGATAGGCCTCGGCGTGGATGTAGCTGATCTCTTTCAATTTCAGCGCGCCTTCGAGGGCGATCGGGTAGTGCAGGCCGCGGCCGAGGAAGAGCGCGTGTTCCTTGTGGGTGAACCGTTCGGCCCAGGCGATGATTTGCGGTTCTAAGGCCAGCACGCTGGTGAGCGCGTTGGGCAGGTGGCGCAGGTCTTTCAAGTGGCGCGCTTCGTCGGCAGGGGTGAGCTTGCCGCGCAGCTTGGCCAACGTCAGGGTCAGCAGGAACAGCGCGGTCAGTTGCGTGGTGAAGGCCTTGGTGGAGGCCACGCCGATTTCGACGCCGGCGCGGGTCAGGTACTTCAGGCCCGTCTGCCGCACCATGGCGGAAGTGGCCACGTTGCAGATGGCGAGGCTGTACTTGTGCCCAAGCGACTGGGCGTGCTTAAGCGCGGCCATGGTGTCGGCGGTTTCGCCGGATTGCGAGATCACCACCACCAGCGCGTCCGGGTTGGGCACGCTGTCGCGATAGCGGTATTCGCTCGCCACTTCCACCTGGGTGGGAATCTGCGCGATGGATTCGAGCCAGTATTTGGCGGTGGCGCCGCTGTAGTAGCTGGTGCCGCAGGCGAGGATGCGGATTTCGTCGATCTGCTTGAAGACGCTTTCGGCGCCGTCGCCGAAGAGGCTGGCCGCGATGCCTTCCACGCCTTCGAGCGTGTCGGCAACCGCGCGCGGCTGCTCGAAGATTTCCTTCTGCATGAAGTGACTGTAGGGGCCCAGCTCCACCATTCCGGTGGCGGCCTGCACCACACGCACTTCGCGCTCCACGTGGCCGCCGTCGCGGTCGACGATGGTGACGCGGTCGCGGCGAATCTCCACCACGTCGCCTTCTTCGAGGTACGCAATGTGGTCGGTGGTGCCGGCCAACGCCAGCGCGTCGGAGGCGATGAAGTTCTCGCCGGCGCAGTCGCCGTAGCCGATACCGACCACCAGCGGGCTGCCGGCGCGCGCGGCGACCACCACGTTGGGCTCGGACTTGCAGAACACGCCGATCGCATAGGCGCCGGTCAGGCGCAGCACCGCCGCCTGCACGGCGCTGAACAGATTGCCTTTGTAGAGGGAATGCACCAGGTGCGCGATGACTTCGGTGTCGGTCTGGCTTTCGAACACGTAGCCTTGCGCCTTCAGTTCGTCGCGCAGCTCGTCGTGATTTTCGATGATGCCGTTGTGCACGAGGGCGACTTCATCGCGCGAAAAATGCGGATGGGCATTCACCGTCACCGGCGCTCCGTGGGTGGCCCAGCGGGTGTGGGCGATGCCTGTGCCGCTCTTCAAGGAGCCGTCGGTCACCTGTGCATCGAGGTCGGCCACGCGCGCCACGCTGCGGGCACGACGCAGGCCGCCTTCGGTCGCCGGCGCAGCGCTGCCGTGAATTGCCACGCCGCAGGAGTCGTAGCCGCGATACTCGAGTCGCTTCAGGCCTTCGATCAGGATGGGAACGATGTCGCGGTCAGCAACCGCACCGACAATGCCGCACATGGAGTGATTCCTTATAGAAACTCGACAATGGCTTCGATTTCGACCGAAAATCCGCGCGGCAGCGAGCCCATGCCCACCGCCGAACGCGCATGCCGACCGCGCTCGCCGAATACCTCGACGAACAGGTCCGAGCAACCATCGATCACGCCGGGCTGGTCGGTGAAATCGGGGTCGGCGTTGACCATGCCCAGCACCTTGACCACACGTTTGACGCGCGCCAAATCACCCAATGCCGCCTTCATCGTGCCGATCAGCGCGATGCCGACGGTGCGCGCGTCCGCGTTGGCCTCGGCCACGCCGATCTCGCGCCCCACCTTGGGCACCGGCTTGACATTCGCAGCGCGGATCGGCCAGCCCTTGCCGGCCAGGTACAAAAGGTTGCCGCTGATCGTGAAATGCTCGTAGTTGCCGCCGGGTTTGCCGGGTGGCGGCAAGGTGATGCCGAGTCGCGCGAGATTCTCTTCCGGAGTCATGGGGGCTTCTTTAGATGAAGGGGTGACGGGCTTTGCGTTCGGACGTGAACGCCCACCACGGCGCCGGCGGATTGCCGTTCATGAAATCAACCGCCGCCATGAAGGTGTCGAGCACGCAGGGGTCGTGACGCTGCCCGGTGGCGGCATTGAGTTGCTGGTACAGGTTGAACGCATTGCGGCGTTTCAATTGCGCCGGCTTTTCGATGCCGACCGCGCGCAGGTCACGTGCCAGCGCAGGGCCGATGTTGGGAATGTCGGTGAGTTCGCGGGCGGCAGCGGCGCGGGCGGCTTTGGGCATCTCAGGTTTTCTTCGGCCGCGGTTTCCAGTTGTCCAACGTGGTCTGCTTGGCGCGGGTGAGCGTGAGCTTGCCGGCCGGTGCCTCTTT
>JAYVST010000213.1:0-2400 GCA_043775255.1 Burkholderiales bacterium | reverse complement strand
TACCGTTGTTGCCTCGGCTTGTTAGTCTCATTGTTCACAGCCGAGGGAATCGAACATGCGTTCGAGTACGTTTGTAACACTAACGCTTTTGGCGGGCATGCGCCTCGGAGAAGGAGAATGCGGCTCGCTCGTCTCGTAATGTTCTTCGCGGTGCTACTGCCGATCTCCCGCTCGATCCGGCGCATGACGCTGCGCGGCGAGTGCTCGAACGCTGCCCAGGTTTTCAGCACGCACCGGTGAAGCTCGGCCAGGTTGCCGATCGCGTCATTCACCAGCGGAATCAATTCTGCCAAGTGACGGTCCGCTATACTACGTGCATTGAATACACATCAAGGTGTAAGCATGCGCACCAACGTCGAAATCGACGACAAGCTTCTCGCCAAGGCGATGAAGAAGACCGGCGCGAAAACCAAGCGCGAGGTGATTCAGCAAGCACTGACCGAGTTGGTCAAGGAGCCGCCCGACTATTCGGGGATACTCGATTTATTCGGCAAAGGCGTGGTTGATCCGAACTATGACCCCAAGAATCCCGCTGCGGATTTGGGCGGGCGTAAAGCGGCGTGATCGTCGACAGTTCGGTCTGGATCGATTTTCTGGGTCGGCGGCCATCCTCGGTCGCCCGGTCCGTACGTGGCTATCTGGCTTCCGGGGGACGGGTGTATTTGACTACCACTGTCATGCAGGAAGTTTTGCAAGGCGCACGTGATGTGCGGCACATTGAAGCGTTGAAACGCGTGCTTTCCGCTTTTCCGCTTTGTGAGACCGCAGATGCGCGCCGGACGGCTGTCTTAGCCGGCGAGCTTTACGCCCGCTGTCGCTGGCAGGGCGTGACGATTGGTTCCCCCAACGATTGTCTGATCGCGGCCACCGCGATCGAAGCGGGGCAGCCGATACTTTCCACCGACCATGATTTCAAGGTGCTCCGCAGATTTGACAACCGGTTGCAGTTGGTTGACGTGGCGCCTGACAACTGACTTCATGCCCATCATCGAATCCCGCTTGGGCGCCCACAACGACGCCTACCGCGTCAACCGCGACCACATGCTGCGCCTGTTGGCCGAGGTGCGCGGCATAGAGGCGCGCACGCGCGAACGTTCCGAATCCTCGCGGCCGCTGTTCGAAAAGCGCGGCCAGTTGCTGCCGCGCGACCGGGTGGCGCTGCTGATCGACCCGGGTTCGCCGTTTTTCGAACTGTCGTCGATCGCCGGCTACGGGCAGGACCGCAGCGATCCCGCCAAGAGCATTCCCGGCGGTGGCTCGATCACCGGCATCGGCTGGGTAAGCGGCACGCGCTGCGTGGTGGTGTGCTCGGACGCCGGCATCGAGGCCGGGTCGATCCGCCCGATGGGCTTGGACAAGATGATGCGCGCGCAGAACCTTGCGCTGGTGAACCGTCTGCCTTACGTACACCTGGTGGAGTCCGCCGGCGCCAACCTGCTGCAGTACAAGGTGAATACCTTCGTGCGCGGCGGCGGGCTGTTCCGCAACCTGGCGCGGCTGTCGGCGGCCGGCATTCCGGTGGTGACGGTGGTGCACGGCTCCTCCACCGCAGGCGGCGCTTACATGCCGGGGCTGTCGGATTACGTGATCATGGTGCGCGGGCGGGCGCGTGCTTTCCTCGCCGGGCCGCCCCTGCTCAAGGCCGCCACCGGCGAGATCGCCACCGAGGAAGAACTCGGCGGCGCCGAAATGCACACCGCAGTGTCCGGCCTGGGGGAGTATCTCGCGGAGGATGACCGCGACGCCCTGCGGCTGGCGCGCGAGGTGGTGGGGCGGCTCAACTGGCGCCGCCACCTCGCACCCGCTTCGCACGCGGGCGAAGCGAAGCCGCCGCCGCGTCACGCCGCCGAGGAACTGCTGGGCCTGATGGCGGCGGATGGCAAGAAGCCCACCGACATGCGCGAGGTGATCGCGCGCCTGGTTGACGACTCGGACTTCCTGGAATTCAAGTCCCTGTACGGCGCGGCCACCGTGGTGGGCCATGCGGCCATCGAAGGCCATCCGGTGGGCATCATCACCAACAACGGTCCGCTCGACCCGGCCGGCGCCAACAAGGCCACGCACTTCATCCAGGCCTGCTGCCAGAGCGGCACCCCGCTCCTGTATCTGCAAAACACCACCGGCTACATCGTCGGCCGCGCCTATGAGGAAGCCGGCATGATCAAGCACGGCTCGAAGATGATCCAGGCGGTTTCCAACGCCTCGGTAGCGCAGCTCACCGTGATGTGCGGCGCCTCCTTCGGCGCCGGCAACTACGGCATGTGCGGGCGCGGCTACGATCCACGCTTCCTGTTTTCCTGGCCGAACGCGCGCACCGCGGTGATGGGCGGCGAGCAGGCGGCGATGACCATGCGCATCGTCGCCGAGGGCGGGGCGAAGCGCAAGGGCATCGCGGTGGAC
>JAYVST010000212.1:0-2079 GCA_043775255.1 Burkholderiales bacterium | reverse complement strand
CCGCGCCGCACCGCTACGCCATCCGGCACGCTGTTGGGTGCAGCGGCACGCAGGTCGACGATCGCCGCGATCACCACCCCCACCGCTGCGAGATCGGCGGCGACGCGATAGGCATCGTCGTTGCCGGCGAACACGACGGCACGCTCGCACGGCTTGATTGCGTAGCGGTGGATCAGGCGCTGCGCTGCCGACCCCAGCATCACGCCCGGCAGGTCGTTGTTGCGGAACACCGCCGGCTGCTCGTATGCACCGGTAGCCAGCACCACGGCAGCTGCGCGCATTTTGACGATACACGCAGGCGTGACGATCGGCACCCAATGGTCGGTGTAGTAGCCGCTGGCGAAACAACCCGTCATCACCTCGATGCGCGGGTTCGTCCGGGCCGCGTGCACGAGGTCGTTCATCTGCTTACGCTGCGCGACATCGGCACCCAGCGCGAAGAGCCCGCTGCCGCCGACGCGCTCGTTCTCGTCCACCAGCACCACCTGCGCGCCCGCGTCGGCCGCCGCCAGCGCCGCGCCTAAGCCGGACGGTCCGCCACCCATCACCAGCACATCGCAGAAGCCGTAGCGCTTGGGCGTGCGCACGCGCGGCGCATCGACATCGACCCGGCCCAGGCCGGTCATGAATCGAAACATGCGCTCCCAATACGGAAACAAACGCCTGCTGTGGAAGGCCTTGTAGTAGAAGCCGACCGGCAGAAAGGCGCCCAGGCGGTCGAGAAACCGCCCCCTGTCGGCCGCCAACCCGCCGAAGGTATTGACCGATGTCACCACCTCGCCGCCGGTCAGCGCAATCACGTCGGCACGCACGTTCGGCCGCGAATGCCCCTTGTGCGTCACCTGCATCAGCGCATTGACGTCATGGTTGGCAAGCGACAGCACACTGCGCGGCCGGTGGTACTTGAAACTGCGCCCGAGGAACGGTTCGCCTGCGGCCAGCAGCGCACTGGCCAACGTGTCGCCGGCAAAGCCACTCACAGCGCGCCCCTCGAAGCGGAAATCCAGCGTGCGGCTGCGGTCGATCCATTCGTCCGGCTGCGGCGGCAGGCGCTTCATGCAGCCTCCCTGCCGAAAAGGGTGGTGCGGATCACCCGGTCTGCCGTGGTGTCGCGCTCGGCGATGAACCAGACCCCCGAGGCAATGTGAACCCACCACTCGCGCTTGACGCCGGCTTTGCCCTGTTTGTTGAACACATAGGCAGCCCACTGCTCGTCCGTGGCGGTGTCGGGATCGGGCATGTCGCGCACCACGCCCGCATAGGCGAACTCGCTCACCGGGCGAACCCCATTGATGGGACAGGTCATGAGCTTCATCGCGTTCGCACCGGCCTCAATGCCCGACCGAGGCGGCGCCCTTCTCGCCGGTGAGCGCATAGCGCGCGAAACGGTCGAGGCCGAAGCCTTCGATCAATTCATGGTTGCGGTCGTTGGCCACTGTATGGCTCATGGTCCAGCCCGCCACCGGCGTGGCCTTGAAGCCCCAGGTGCCCCAGCCGGCATCAAGGTAAAAGCCCTCCACCGGCGTCTTGCCCATGATTGGCGTGAAATCCGGAGTCATGTCGGCCATGCCGGCCCACTGGCGGTTGACCTTCACCTCGGACAGAAAGGGAAACATGTCGAGCATGTGGGCCGAGAGCGACTCGACGAAATCCAGCGTCGAGCGCGTCGAATGCAGTTCATAAGGGTCAAGCGAGGCGCCCATCACCAGTTCGCCGCGGGCGGTCTGGCTGACGTAGATGTGCAGCGAACCGGAAACGAGGATGGGGTCGAGCCATGGCTTGACCGGCTCGCTCACCATCGCCTGCAACGGGTGGATGAAGATCGGGCTGTCCAACCCCACCATATCGAGCATGCGCGGGGTGGACCCGGCCACGGCGCACAGGACCTTGTCGGTTTGGATGAAGCCGCGGCTAGTCTCGACGCCGCGCACTCGCCCGCCTTCGACCTTGATGCCGCGCACCTCGGTGCGCTGATGGATCTCCACCCCGCGCATGTCGGCGCCGCGACCGTAGCCCCAGGCCACCGCGTCGTGCCGTGCGATCGAGCCGGGCGCGTGATATAGCGCACCGAGAATGGGC
>JAYVST010000211.1:0-2705 GCA_043775255.1 Burkholderiales bacterium | reverse complement strand
GAAATCGATGCCGGGGTTGGCCGCACGCATGCGGTTGATCAGGTCGGGCAGCACCGAGAACGACAGGGCCTGGCTGGCCGCGATGCTTACCGTGCCGCGGCGCATGCCTTTCAGGTGTTCGATCTCGGTCTGGATACGCCCGAAATCGGCCCGCTGCGCACGCACGTGGTGCACAAACAGCTCGCCGGCGGCGGTCAGGCGCATGCCGCGCGCGTGGCGTTCGAACAGTGCGGCGCCGAGTTCCTTCTCGATATCCTGAACGCGGCGGTCCAGTGCCGAAGGCGTGATGAACAGCGCCTCGGCCGCCTTGCGGATCGATCCGGCGCGCGCCACCGCGTCGATGTATGCGAACACGCGCAGGTATTGCAGCGACAAATCTGTCTCCCAAACGCAGCTCGCGGCGGCCTGAGCGTTGCAAAAAAACGAACGGGGCATGACAAATATAGCACTGGCGGTGCTGCACTCGTGGCATCCATCATGCTGGACACGGTCCGATGCACCATCCATCATGCTGGACACGGTCCGATGCACCATCCATCATGCAGAACACGGTTCGGCGCACCATCCTTGCATGCCTGCCACACTGTCCCCGAAAGACCCAAAAATGATCGATCGTCTGTTTGCCACGAGCTTGGCCACGTGTGCGCTCGCGTTTGCCATCTACATGCCGGCGGCTGCGGCGCAGACAAGAATAAAGATGGTGCTCAACTGGAAATACCAGGGCCCGCAAGCCTGGTTTTTCATCGCTCAAGACAAGGGTTACTTCAAGGCCGAGGGGCTCGATGTCGAGATCGACCAGGGCGAAGGCTCGGCGGCTTCCATCATCAAGGTGGCCAACGGGTCGTACAACGTCGGCTTCGGCGACATCAATGCGCTGGTCGAAATCGTATCCAAGAAGCCGGCCGATGCGCCGCTGGCGGTATTCATGCTCTACAACGTGCCACCCTTCACCATCGCGGTGAAAAAGGACAGCCCGATCAAGACACCCAGGGACCTCGAGGGCAGGACCATCGGCGGCCCAGCCAACGACGGCGCGCTGAAATTGTTCCCGGCCTTCGCCCGCGCCGCGAAGATCGACGCCGCCAAGGTGAAGATCACCAACATGACGCCCAACCTGCGCGAGCAGATGTTGAAGCAGGGCCAGGTCGACGCCGTGTTCGGCTATATCAACACCATCTGGTTCTCGGCCAAGGCCTTCGGCATGGATCCGGAAAAGGACCTGCGCTTCATCAACTACGCCGACCATGGGCTCGACCTCTACAGCAACACCATCGTGGTTTCGCGCCAGCTTGCGAAGGACAATCCGAATGCGGTAAAGGGTCTGCTCAAGGCGATCAACCGCGCCATCGGCGACACCCTCGCCAACCCCGATGCGGGCATGGATACGGTGTTGAAGCGCGAGCCCTTAGTCAAGCGCGAGATCGAGAAGGAACGCCTCCTGGCCACCATCAAGGAAGAAATGAGCGCGCCCGAAATCGCGAATATCGGCGTCGGCGATGTCACCGACGAGCGCCTGGAAAAGACCATCAACGTGGTGGTCGAAGCCAACGCTCTGACGCGCAAGCCGGCGAAGGAAGAAGTGTTCTCGCGCGCCTTCCTGCCGCCGCGCGCCGAGCGCCTCTCCAAACTTGTGGTCAGCGGAAAGTAGGGCAAAGGCCATGGATCTGCAGCTCAAGGACCGTGTGGCGATCATCACCGGGCCGGCCAAGGGCATGGGCGCCGCCATCAGCATAGCTTTCGCGCGCGAGGGTGCGCACCTGGCCCTGGCCGGGCGCGACACCGGGGCCATCGAACCGGTGGCCGCAGCGGCGCGCAAGGCCGGGGTGAAGGTGATCGTGGTCGCGTGCGACGTGACCGATTCCGCCGCCTGCGAGCGCCTCGCCGCGCAGGCGGCCTCGCTTGGCAACGGGGTCGATATCCTGGTCAACGTCGCCGGCGGCTCCGGGCCGATCGGCAAGACCGGGTGGGAAACCACGCCCGACGAGTTCGATGAAATCGTCCAACTCAACATGAAGGGCTGCTTCAACACCATGCGCGCGGTGCTGCCCGGCATGATTGAACGCAAGCGCGGCAAGATCGTCAATGTCGGCGGCACCTTCGGCATGCGCGGGCGCGCCGGACGCATGGCCTATTCCGCTTCCAAGTGGGGTCTGCGCGGCATCACCAAGAGCTTCGCCCTCGAAGCCGGCCCCTACGGCATCAACGTCAACTGCGTCGCCCCCGGCATGGTGGACGGGCCGCGCTTTCGCGACAAGGTATGCGCCGACATGGCCAGGAAGCTGGGCATCACGCCGGACGAGGCCGCCACCCGCCACGCCGCCGACTATGCATTGCGCCGCATCACGGTGGACGCCGACGTCGCCAACGCCTGCCTCTTCATGGCATCCGAGGTGTCGCGCCAGATCACCGGCGTCGACTTGCCGGTTGATGGCGGCTGGGCCAGCTTGTAGCGGTCAAAAGTAAAAACCTACTTTTGACCGGATTGAATTGCAAAAAATCGCTGGCGGAGCCAGACGATTTTTTGTAGGAAACCACGACCGAACTGCGAGGTATCTTGCGTCATGCAAAACTCTGTTGATCTTGTCATTCATGGCGGGCTGGTCGTCTCCGACAGCGCGGTTATCGCGGCATCGGTGGCCGTTCGCGGCGAGGTGATTGTGGCGGTGGGGGCGGATGATGCGATGCCGCCTTCCAGGGCGCGCTTC
>JAYVST010000210.1:0-15578 GCA_043775255.1 Burkholderiales bacterium | reverse complement strand
GGCCTGCTGTTGGCAGACATCGCCGACATCGCCGTCTGCGACCTGACGCCGATTGTGATGGCGGAAACCCTGGCATGCCTGGAAGGCAGTTCCTTGCGTGCGATGGATGCCATCCACGTCGGCAGCGCGGTCGCTTTCAAGGCCGATGCGTTTGTCACCGGCGACAGGCGGCAGTCGGAAGCGGCGACTCTGGCGGGATTGAAGGTTGTGGTGGTATAGCCGGACCTCAATCGGCCTGATCGGACGCGCTCGACGCAGGCTCGCCATTGCCGATCACGTCAAGGCGTTGCCTATACGCCGCGCCCGCGCGCCTGCTCCGCCTTGATCCCGCCCGCGCGCCTACTCCGCCTTGATCCCGGCCTCACGCATGAGCTTCTGGTATTTCTGCACCTCGGCGGCCTTGAAAGCGGCGAACTGGTCGGGCGTGATGCCGGAAGACGTGCGCGAGGTTTCCGCATAGAACTTCTTCATCGTCGGCGTGGCCAGGGCCTTTTGCACCGCTTCGTGCACCTGATCGATCACCGCGCGTGGCGTGCCGGCGGGTGCGTCCAAGCCCGTCCACACCGAGAACTGGAAGCCGGGCAGGGTCTCGGCCATGGTCGGCAGGTCCGGCATGGCCGGCAGGCGTGTCGTTGAGGTGACCGCCAGTGCGCGCACCTTGCCGGCGGCAATCTGCGGCACGGCGGAGGTGTCGGCAAACTGGAAGTCGACCTGCCCGCCCAGGAGAGCGGTGAGCGCCGGCGCGGTGCCCGCAAAGGGGATGTGGGTCGCGGTCGAACCGGTCATCTGGTTCAGGAAGGCGCCGGCCAAGTGCGGCAGGCCGGCCGGCCCGGAGGACGAGTAGTTCATCGCCGCGCCGTTCTGCTTCAGGCGCGCGACCAGATCGGCCAGGGTGTTGATGCTGCGGTCCGGCCGCACCACCAGGAACATCGTGCTTTCCGACACCATCGCGATCGAAGTCAGATGGGCGACGATATCGTAGGAGAGGTTCTTGAACAGCGCCGGCGCGATGGCGTGCTGGCTGGTGGAAAGCAGCAGCGTGTAGCCGTCGGCATTGGCGCGCGCGACGAACGCGGCGGAGATGGTGGTGCCGGCGCCGGGTTTGCTTTCGACGATGACCGGCTGGCGCCAGATTTCGCCGAGCTCGCGGGCCAGCGCGCGGGCCACCACGTCGGCGCCGCCGCCGGGCGGGTAGGGGTTGATCAGGGTCACCGTGCGCGCCGGATAACCCTGCGCCGTGGCTGCGGTGTGCATGAGCAGGGCGCACAGCAGCAACGCCGCAGCGCGCGCGGCGGATTGGAAACGGCGGGTCATGGGTTGTCTCCGACGGGTCGCATGTTTTGTTGGTTGGCGGTGGCTTTGCATCTTGCCGGGCGGGCAGGTCTTGTTGCTATCCGCCCCACTCTGCCACCACCTCTGCGGTGCTCGCGACATTCGCCCAATCGCTCAGGAACGCGATGCTGCGTTCATGGTTGGCATGCGCATAGGCGCCGGTCGCATCCTCGACGATCACGGCGTGGTAGCCCAGTGCATTGCCATGCCGGGCGGTGAAGTCGATGCCGATGTCGGTGGCAAACCCGGCCAGCACGATCGTGCGCACGCCCTTGATGCGCAGGTGGTGGTCGAACGGGGTGTTGAAGAAAAGCGAGGGTTGCTGCTTCTTGAGCACCAGGTGGTGCGGCAGCGGCTGGAAGCCTTCCAGCCATTCCACGTCCGCGCTGCCGGACTGGAACATGGGTTTCAGGTCTTGCGGCCGCGCCACGCCCTGGCGACGCATCATCCAGGCGAGCCACGGCCCGCTCAATTGGTCGAGCGGGGGAAAGGTGTGTTCGCTCCAGGCCACCATGACGCCGGCCTTCTCCGCCGCGGCGATCAGCGCGGCGGCGTTGGCTTTGAGAGTGGCCAGATTCGAGGCCTTGCCGGCTAAGCCCTTCTGCAGGTCCCATAACACCAGCGCGGTTCGGGCAGGCGCCACCAGTTCGGCAAAGTTCTTTGGCAGGTCCTCGAAGTTCTGCGCAGTGCGGGTGTCCATCACGCGGTCTCGGTGGGAGTCGGAAGAGAGGGGAAATTTACCCGAACCCCGGCGCTGCCGGGGCGTTCATCATCGGTAGTTGGGCTGCCCCCGCCTGTTGCGCCTTGCATCCGTTGGCGGACTTCGACTGCGGCCGGCTGCGGTCGATGTCGTGCATCGCAAGAGCGGCTCGCGGATGTCAGCGTGCTTGCAGCGCCTCCCAAGCCTGGAGTTCCGACGGTCGGAGCCCGTAGCGCGCCAGCACGCCGGCATGCAACCTGCGCAGTTCGTCACCGATCAACGCCTCGACAGCGTGGCGTTCGGCCTCCGGCACCTCGTTGGCGACGGCCTGCCGGATCGCGATGAAAGGGTCCTTTTCGGGTTGTGTCACGACCGCGCGAACGGTCTGTCGCAGCAACTCGCGCCATGCCAGACGCAGCGGGTCGGGTTCGGCCAGGTCTTGCTTGATCGTCAGGTATTCCTGGGTCGAGCGTTCATATGCCCAAACGTAAAGATCGCGCAGCAGTTCTACGCGCGTCATTTCGTACACACCGAGCATGGCGCGACCATAGGCGTGCTCGGCAACGCCCAGAAAGGTGAGCGGACAAAGATTGGCGCGGAACAGGGGCAGGTTGGCGGCAAGTCGCGCGCAGCGCTTGTTGATGTCGGCGAAAGGTTGCAGATACGGCAGCTGCGCCAGAACGAAGAACGACTGTTCGAACGGGTCGCCGATGCGTTCAGCCTTGGCCAGCAACAAGTCCAGGGTTTCGTCGACTTGCTGTGGTACCGATAGCGGACGGTACGCGCTGCGGGCGATTTCGACGGCATGGCGGCGTACGCGCCCCTCATCGGACGGGTTCGGCAACAGGTTCTCCGCCAATGCGCTGTGCAGGTTCATCAAGGTGTAGCGGTCGAAACCGGCGGTGTCGATGTTTTGCACCAGCAGTTCGATGGCCGACTTGTGATTCAGGATCATCTGCGTTTCGATCGCCGCCTTCCCCTGAGCCACCTTGCCGTGCTCGATGAGTGCGCGGGTGTCGAGGCGCGAATAGGTATTGCCTTCGAGGTGGCTCGATGCCCAGGAAAGGTCAATCAGCAACCGGTTCAGGATCGCGCGGCTGTAGGTGCCCGCAGGTGCCCCGGCCGGTTCCGTTTTGCCCATCCGGTGCAATTGACGAAGCAAGGACTCGGGCAGATACCACGTGCGGTTGGGCTCGTAGGCCTGCAGAAAGTCGCGCTGATACCCGACCGGTCTGCGTGCTTCGAGCGGCTGGTCAACGCAGGCAACGATGTCGCGGCTATCGGCGGAAAGCGGGATTGAAACCGGGAATCCATCAGTCGTGTAGGCAGATGCGACAGGAACGAGAACCAGGTCGGCGAAGTACCGGCGGGACCGTCCAGCGCCAGAGGCGGCGACCCGACCATCCTTGATCAGGCGAGCGATCATGCGTTGCGCGCTTCTGCGCGACAAGGCCGGGTGGCGTTCCAGCAATTGAACGAGTGTCAGCCCGCCAGTGGATTCGGCAACACTTTTCAGCAGAGCGGTCGTGATGGACATGCAGGCTTGGCGCGGTTGGGCTGGAAATCGATGTAATTATGGCGCTGTTTATTAAACTGCGCCATACTTCTGATACGAACTTGGCGCAGTTTTGGCGTTTAGACGAGAGTTGCGCCACGCTGAATTCGCGGATATTGCGTTATGGTCCGAAGCGCATGCGTGCGGCATGGCAGTGGACTCGTTTTACATTGATTTATTCAAAAGCTATAATTATTCTTGTACGATAAACATTGATAATTTCGATGAGCAGCATTTTCGACCGCCCTGATCTCGCCGGCCAAATGGCCAGGCAACTGCTGAACCCTGGCGTTCTGGATGAGGGCCTGCGTTCCGGTCTGTTCCTGTCGGGCATGCGCCGCACAGGCAAGACCACCTTTCTGCAGAACGACCTCATCCCGGCATTGGAAGCGGCTGGCGCGCTGGTGATATACGTGGATCTGTGGAGCGACACGCAGTCAAGCCCGGCGGTCCTCGTACATGCCACCATCCGCAAGACCTTGGCAGAACTGCAAACCCCAAGCTCGGCGGTTTTGCAAAAGCTCAAGCGGGTCGGCGGCGCGGACGTTGGTGGGTTCGGGTTCAAGTTCGGCTTCAAACTCGATAACGTCGGCGCCGCAGGCGGGCCGACCCTGGCGCAGGCGCTGACCGAAGTAGTCGACCAGGCGGGGACCAACGTCGTGTTGATCATAGACGAGGTTCAGCACGCCATCACGTCCGACGACGGAAACCAAATGCTTCTGGCGCTCAAGGCGGCGCGCGACGCCATCAATTCGCGGCCGGGCACTCCGGGCCACTTCATTTTCATCGGTACGGGCTCGCATCGCGCCCTGGTGAGTGATCTGACGGCGCGGCGCAACCAGGCGTTCGCGGGGGCCACGTCCATACCGTACCCATTGCTGGGAGCCGAATACGTCGCGCACCTGCTGCACAGACTTGCCGCAGAGGGGGCGGTGGCATTGCCTTCGCTCGAGGTCGCGGTGCAGACGTTCAAGACGCTCGGCAACCGTCCGGAAGAAATGCTCAGGGCCCTGCGACAGTTGAGCCGCAACCTTCCGTCAGGCGGCAATCCGGATGAGCATTTGCCGGTCATCGCCGCCACGTTAAGGTCAATGGCTGTCGATATCGAATTGATGAAAGTCGAACAACTGGGCCGCCTTGCCGCTGCCATCTTCGAGCGCATTGCCGCCGTCGACGGTGATGCGCGAGGCCTGTTCTCGGCAGAGGCGGCCGCAGACTACACCAAGGCCCTTGGACGCGAGGTACGTGTCGAGGAAACGCAGCCGGTAGTCAATGAATTGCTCGCCGCGAACCTCATCATGCGCAGGGGCCACGGACTCTACGGCGTGACCGATCCGTTTGTGCAAGAAATCTGGCGCGAGAAGAAGGCCTTGGAAGACAAGAAATAAATCTGTCGCTTGCAGGCGTCGGTATCGGCGCCGTATGGCCGCGCTTGCCGGCGCGAGTAATGCGCGAGCCGCGAGCAGTTCGGGATGAATTTGGCGCGGTTATGGCGCCACTCATATAACCGCGCCATATTTTGAGCCAATGGTGGCGCCGTTTAATGGAACTGCGCCAATCATGTGTTGCTGGCAGCCGTTTCGGGAAGGAGCGACTATGCCATTTGTCGAACTAGCAGCCTGTCGGACTTGAGGAGCGTCGGCTGCCAGGCAATCGATTGGTAGCGAGATATTTTTGTGTCATATAACGATACCGCTCCACGATATCGCGCCGTATAATATGGCATGTAAATGTTTTGTGCCATTTCTTTCTCCTGCGTGCCATATGCCAAAAGTCATCCGCGCCGATGAGCTCGACCAGCTGATCGCCGCCATCGCACGCCACCCCGAAGGCATCGGCATCGAGGCGTTGCTCGCCATTCCGGGTATGGCGTACCGGCGCCGCACCCTGCAACGTCGCCTTGCCCGGCTGCTGCACGCACACCGGATTGCGGCAGTCGGCGCCGGGCGGGCGCTGCGCTACCGGGGCCTGACATACCCGCTGCCCGCGCCGCCAACCGCGCACTTCACGGCCGAACCCGGGGCGGACGAAGCGCCGGTTCCGCTCTCGGCCGAGGGTGCGGAAGTGGCAGCCTACGTGCGCCGCCCGCGCCTGGAGCGGCGGCCCGTGGCATACCAGATCGGGTTTCTTGAGGCCTATCAGCCGAACCACAGCGCTTACCTGTCCGAAGGCTTGCGTCGCCAGTTGCATCTGATAGGACGCTCCAGTGCGCATGACGCACCTGCCGGCACCTTCGCCAAAGACATTTTCTATCGCCTGCTCATCGACCTGTCCTGGGCGTCTTCGCGGCTCGAAGGCAATACCTACAGCCGGCTCGATACCGAGCGCCTGATCAATTTGGGTCAAGCAGCCGATGGCAAGGACGCGATCGAAACGCGCATGATCCTGAACCACAAGGCCGCCATCGAGTACCTGGTGCATGACGCCGCCGCGCGGCAGGTCGAGCCCGATACGCTCATTGCCCTGCATGCCCTGTTGTCCGATGGGCTGATGGCCGATCCGCTGGCCTGCGGGCGCCTGCGCCAGCGCACGGTGGAAATCGGCGGCAGCGTCTACCTGCCGCTGGCCGTGCCGCAAAAGGTCGAGGAATTATTCGGCATCACAGTCGCGCTGGCGGCCGAGATCGCGGACCCCTTCGAGCAGGCATTTTTCCTCATGGTGCACCTGCCCTATCTGCAGCCTTTCGAAGATGTCAACAAGCGCATCTCGCGCCTGGCCGCCAACATTCCGCTGATACGCCACAACCTCGCGCCGCTGTCATTTCTCGACGTGCCGGTGGGCACTTACGTTGAAGGCTTGCTCGGCGTCTACGAGATGACCCGCGTAGAGCTGTTGCGCGACGTGTTCGTCAAGGCCTATGAGCGCTCGTGCCAGCAATACGTGGCGGTGCGCGCGCAGATGGTGGTGCCCGACACTTTCCGCATGGCGCACCGCAACGCGCTGGCGCAAGTGGTGCGCGGCATCGTGCAAGGCGGGCTCGCGGCCGACGCAGGCACGGCTGCGCGGCTGATGCCGGGAGACGTGCCAATTGAGAACCGCGCGCGCTTCGTCGCGCTGGTGGTCGAGGAGTTCAAGTCGATCCATCGCGGCAACGCGATCCGCTTCGGCGTATCGACGCGCGAATTCGACGCCTGGCTGCAAGCGGCCGGGCGATCGTAGGGCGCGGTCCTTGGTGGGCGGCGTGTGGCGCAGCCTTTCGCGCAACCAGAAGCCGCGGAACGCGCTAACCATGCAGGGGCGTGCCGGCCGTACTCGGCGTGCCCGCCTAAACTGGAGTTCCTGTGAGGGGCAAACGAGTTTTCCGATTCACCGCAAGGACTTGGCGTGATATCGGGGATCTGGTATTTGCATGGCTACATGATGCACATTCGACCGTCAAGCGAATTACATGGCTACAAAATGACGCTGGAATCAGCCCTGAAACCCGCCCTCCTCACTTTCATATCCGCCCCGTCGCTGCGGAACCGCTGGGCGGAACTTCAGTTTAGCTGCCGCTCTATTGGCCGCTTTCTTCGCGACTTCTTTCACGCTCCGCCGAAGCGGAACACCAGGCGCCCGGTTTCGACCCCGCCGGGTGAGTCGCAGGAGGTCGCGATCAGCGCCGTGGCGGCGCGTTGCGCGCCACCTGCGACTTGATCCGGATGGCTTCCTTGTCGCCCGCCTGGGCGGCCTTGTCGAGCCATTCCATCGCCTTGTCGGAGTCCCGCGCGACGCCGCGGCCGTGATCGAGGAATTCGGCCGTGCGGACCTGCGCCCAGGTGTGCCCCAGCGTGGCGGCCTTCCGGTAGTCGGAAAACGCCTCTGCGGCGCGATCGGCTTTCTGGTAGCGCCAGCCGCGTTGTGCGTAAGTCTCGGCTTCCGCCATGCCGTAGGCGACCACCATGTTCAGCATGTCGAGGGCAGCGGCGTCATCCGCGGTGGCGACACTGACCCGCGTGGCCTCACGCAGACACTCGCGCACTTCAGGCTCCTTCCGTAGCGCACGACGCACGTCGGCAAAGGCCTCGGCATCACGATCGAGGTGCTGCAGAATGCGCGCGCGCCGGCAGCGGGTTTCGGCATCTTCGTAGAGTTCGAGCGCCGCGTCGACGCGTTTCAGGGCAAGGGTGTACTTGTCGCCATCCCCAAGCTCTTCGGCGAGGTGCGATTCGAGCGCGGCCGCGAGCCGGTCGGCATCGCGCGTCGTCAATGCCGGGCGCGACGCGACGACATATTCCCGCATCGACTTGACGCTGCCGCCCCAGCGCGGCTGCAAGGTCCGCATGTAGGCGAGCCGGGTTTCCACGCTGGCCGGCGCGAGCTTTTCAGCGGCCGCGTATTGCGCCCTGACTTCCGCGGCATCGCCGTCCGCATTGGCCATGAGCATCAGGTAACGGTGCGACAAGATTGGGCGCGGGCTGAACGCCAGGGCGCGCCGCGCGTCGCCGCGCGCGATGCCGAACAGGACTTCCATGCGCGCGAAGTTCTCCTTCGGCGTCGCCGCCGCCGTGGCGGTGCCGCGCGCGTCGAAGGCGAGATCGAAATTGAAGCGGGTGCGCGCCAGCGCGGCGACGTGGGAATTCGGGGAGCGCGCATTCCAGGCGTCGAGGGTCGGCGCGGCACTCTCGGGCAGTTTGGAGAACGCGTGAAAGGCGCGGATCAACTCCTCACTGGCTCCCGCGTCGCGTTCGAATGCCGCCTGCAGTGCGCCGACCTCGCTTTCCAGCGCGCCGATGTCGCCGGCAAGCACAAGGCGGACGATGCGTTGCTGGCGCGGGTCGCGGATGAGCGCCGGATCGACTATCACCCTGCGCGGTTGGTGTTCTGCCGACGCGGCTGCGGCCGGATTGGCGCCGGCGGCCTTTGCATCCACAGACCTCTGCCGCGTCTCGGGTTCAAGGCGCGCCGGGTCGCTTCCCGAGGCACGCGCCAGCGCCTCGCGCTCGACCGTCGATGGGTGCGAGGCGAGAAACGGCGGTAGCCGTCCGTCGCTGCGGTCGCGCAGGCGTCCGAGCATGAGGGCGAAATACCCGGTGTCGATTTTCGCGCGCTGCATCAGCTCGATGGCAAAGCGGTCGGCTTCGCTTTCGTTGTCGCGCGAGAACTTGCTATGCATGAGTGCCAATGGCGCCGACGCCACCAGGGTCGAGGTCGAGGCGATGTCGCCTGTGATGGCGGCGAAGATCAAGGCTACCGCCGAGCCTTCGAGCAGGCCGCGCATCAAGTGGCGCTGTCGCACGTGGCCCAGTTCATGTGCCAGGACACCGGCGGTTTCGTTGTCATGACGCGCCAGCTGCACTAGTTGGTCGGTCACCACGATGATGCCACCGGGCAGGGCGAAGGCATTTGGACCGGCACGGGGCGAATCGCGGAATTCGAGCACTACGCCGGCAGCGCCACCATCGGCGGCCAGCAAGGTGGCGAATTTTCCGCGCAATTGCCGCATGCGGACCGGACTCAGGCGCGACGGCGCCATCCATTGGCGGTCCAACTCGGCAAGAACGTTTACGCCGATGCGCTTCTCGGCTTCCAGCGGAATGCGCCGCGCGACCGGGTCAGCCGCCAGGGGCACGCCGAACTTGACCAGCGTGCCAACCAACGCAATGACAGCTATCAACGCAAGCGCCGCCAGCGCCGGGCGCGATTCCCACCGGTGCAGGCGGCGGTTGAGCGGCGACTCGCGTGCGACGCGGTCGACCGCGTCGTTGTCGTCGACGCGGCAGGCTCCGCCTTCGGGAAGGTAGAACCAGCGCGGCGTGTCGGCGATGCGCTGCGAAACGCGCACCCGGCGCGCATCGACGCTGACGGCGACGTCGCGACCGACCACGCGCACGCTTCTGCCGTCCAGGATCAGGCTGGACGGATGCGGCGTCGAGAGGCGTCCGTCGAAATAGGTACAGGCGAGGATACTCATATTCCGAGATCGAGATTGAACAGGTCACCCAGTTCCTGGCTCGCCGCGCCGATGGGCGGCAGGTCCGGATTGGCCTTGTGCGCGCCGGTGTCGTCGGTGCGGGCCGCGAAGCGCGACAGTCGATAACGATAGGTTCGCACTGTGGCCCAGGGAATCAGCAGGCCCATGGAGGCGAAGATGGCGGCCAAGTTGACCAGATACAGGCGCGCCAGCGCCATTGCACCCAGATCGCACGAAAACCGCAACCCGGGCGCCCGCGTAGCAGACCACGCGATGTTGGCTGTGCGTGCCTGCACGAAAGCGTAGGCGACCGCGTAGGCGCAATAGCCCAGGACCAAGGGCAAACCGAAGCCCAGCCAGGACAGGTTGTCGGGAAGGTCGGAGGTGGCCCTGTGCCAGACCCACGACAGGCCGCCGATGGGCACCGCCAGCAGCAGCATCAGGCCCATGGCCTTGAGGTAGACCAGGTAAAAGCGCCGCGCCGCGATTTCGCACGACCAGTTCGAAGTGCCGAAGGCATGATGGCCAATGACAAACGCGCGGATGCGCGCCAGGAACCAGGGCAACGCGAGGCCTGCCGTGATCGCGACCAGCGGCAGGCGCAGCAGGAACTGGCGCGCCGTGGCGCCGCCGCCGGCGGTGAAGTCGAAGCGAATGCCGCGCTATGCCGAATTGCGCGCGTTGAACAGCAGCGCCCGCGTCAGGAGCCAGGGTAGCGCCAATGCGCCGAGGATCCAGAAAACCACGCGCGCATCCGCGAAGAGCTCGCCGACCACGACATAGGCGAGCATGATCGCGGCGGCGATCAGCCGGCCCTTGAGGATCGCCAGCGGTTCGGCGGTGTAGTCGAAACTGTCGCCATCCAGACGCGTGTTGCCGTAAAAGTATTTCTTCTTGCGCACCTTCGCCCAGGCCGAGTAGATGCCTAGCGTCAACAAAGTGAACAGCAGGTTGACGATCCAGATGCGGAAGTATTCCATCGCCGCGCCGGAAAATTCCGGTTGCAGGATCCGGCCCGGCGATTCCGGTTGCTCGGCAGCGATCATGCGACGGTCACCTTTCGGGTCTGGAACGGCGCGAACAGGCCGGACTTCGACGCGCAATCGCGCCGGACCGAACCGCAGTCAAGTATATCCACGCGCCTTGTCGATATACCCCCGGTCGCGCCGCAGTTCATCGCCACAAATGCTGATGCGGCGTCGGTTGCGTCCTGGTGAACGTGCACACCGTGCCGGGCCGGCATATTCATCGATCGGCCGATGATCTTGCGCGGCAGCGTCAGCTGCGCCGCATCGCCCGGACCGGGCACTTCGACGAACTTGGGCTCGCCGCCGGTGCGCCGGACGATCGCTTCCTCGCTTCAGCCGCCCAGCAGTTGCCTGCGCGCCGCGTCCACATCATCGACCACTGCGCTCAAACGTTCGATGCCGCGCTCGATGGCCGCGACGATGGACGCGATACCCAGGCGTGGGCCGTCCGGATACATCATCAGACGCACCGCGGGCGCGCTGCCGGGCATGGCCACCGCGCCGATGGTGAGGATGCCGTCGGTCTCCAGCATGTGCATGGCCACCAGCCCTGCGGCCTCGACGGCGACCAGCTTGGGCCGGCCCTTCAGGCCGCGCCGCTCCAGCGCGATCTCCAGCACGTCTTCGCCGGAAATGGAGACGCCCGGGCCGCCCAGATAGGCCCGCCTGGCGCCGTATTTTTCCGCCAGCACGACCACCAGTCGTTTTGCCATCTCGCCCGCGCTCTTGACGGCCGCGGGATCGAAGTTGCGTAGCGCGTTGGCCACGCCCACATACTGCCCCGCCTGGGCTTCGAGGCCCAGCTCGTAGGCACGCGAGCCGATCTTGATCAACAGATCCTTGCGACCCACCAGCACGCCGGCACGCGGGCCGGCGACGTGCTTGTCGGCCGAACACACCGCGATGTCGACCGCGCCTACCTGGAAGGTGCGCGGCTCGTCGAAAAACGCGACGCGCGAGGCCATGTGCGCATCATCCACATACACCAGCGTATTCGCCGCACGCGGCAGGGCCAGTGCGCGGGTGAATTCTTCGTAGGGTATATGGCGCTTGGAGGCACTGATCGGCGTGATCAGCAACAGACGCGGCGCACCGGCCTGCCACGCTTTCTCCAGGTCGGCACAGGTATGGAACTGCCTGAAGGCGGCACCGGCCATCGAGATCGGGCGCATCGCCGAGGGATGCGTGGTACCGCCGGTGGGCGCGAATGCCCACACTTCATCGCCGGCTTGGAGCAGCGTGGTCAGGGCGATGAAATTGGCGGCCGAAACCCGGTTCAGGATCAACGCGCTGTGCCGGGCCGGGTCGGCGCCCATGTGCTTCAACGCGAGCGGCTCGGTGCCGCCTTCGAAATGCTCGAAGAAGGGTACATGGCTGGTCAGGTACGGCACATCGTCCGCGGTGATGCCGCTGCCGCGATTCATCCCCGAGAGGTCGTAAACGGCATCCTTGCCCAGAGTGCGTACACGGTTGCCCACCAGGCGGCGCGCCAGCAGCATGCGCGTGATTTCCTCGTCGGTGCTCCTGAGGATGGCGCCGCGCGCATAGCGCACGATGAGGTCGAGCGGGTTGCCGTAGCGATCGGTCGGCGCGGCCGCAGCGACGCTGCCAGTGGGTTCCAACAGCTGGGTGCCGCTCATGTCACGCTCCTCGGACTCTCAATCGAATTTGGCGCCGGAATCGCGCACCACCTTGCCCCACTTGGCCCACTCGGTCTTCACGTAGGCGTCGAACTGATCGGCCGGCATGCGCGCGCTCGCCGCGCCCTGGTTGGCCAGGTTATCGGACACGTCCTGCGCGCGCACGGTCTGGCCGATCGCGTCGGCCAGCCTGGCAATGATGTCGCGCGGCGTCGCCGCAGGAACGAAGGCCCCATACCAGTAGGTGGCGTCGTAGCCGGCCGCGCCTGATTCGGCGACCGTCGGCACCTCGGGCAGCGTGGCCACGCGCGTTGGCGCAGAAACCGCGATGGCCCGCACCAGTCCGGAACGGATGAAACTCATCGCCGCCGGCATGGTGGAGAACATTGCCTGGGCACGCCCGCCGACCACGTCGGTAATCGCCGGCGGCGCCCCCTTGTATGGCACATGGGTCCAGCTCAGGTTGCTCATCGAACGAAACAGCTCGCCGGCCAGGTGGGTAAAGCTGCCGTTGCCGGCCGAGGCAACATTGAGTTCCCCGGGTTTGGCCTTCGCAAGGGCCACCAGGTCGGCGACGGTTTTCACCGCCAGCGTGGGGGTGACAATCACTACCATGGGCGTGGAGGCCACCATCGCCACCGGCGCCAGATCCTTCAAGGTGTCGTAGCTCAGCTTGGCATAGATCGCCGGGTTGACCGCGATCTCGGAAGTGCTGGCCAGCACCATGGTGTAGCCGTCGGGCGCCGCCCTTGCCGCCGCCTCGGTGCCGATCGAACCACCGGCCCCGGCACGGTTGTCGACCACCACCTGCTGTCCGAGGCGCTCACCGAGCTTATGCGCCAGGATGCGGCCCACCACGTCGGAGCCGCCGCCGGCCGGGAACGGCACGATCAGGCGTACCGGTCTGGACGGGAATGTCTGTGCCGACGACCCCGAAGCGGCGCCAAGTACGAGTGCGGCGAATAGCAAAAAGCGATGCGTTGTGTGCTGCGCCATCGCACCGATGTTAGCAGCCCTAACGGCTTGGTGGCGCGCATTGGTCCACGCTCATTGGTTCAAGCTATTCAAGCGCAATTTTGAGGCGCTTCAAGGTCGCCTCCCAGCGCGGCGCGCGCGTCCGAACGCGGCGGCGCGCGGCCGCGACGCCTTCAATTGGGCTTGCTGCTGGCGATGAAATGAATTGTCAGCAAAAGCAAGGCGCCGATTGCCGCGCTGATCAGGCCGAGGAAGTCCTGGGCGCTGTACCAGCCGCTGGCAAAGCCCACGTAGTACGCGCCGATCGACCCGGTGATGCCGATGGCGGCCACCTCCAGAAAACCGCCCGCCTTCTTCACCGGCGCAACGATTCTTGCGACCAGCGCGCTCACGATTCCAATCAATACCGTCCAGAAAATATTCATGCGAATGACTCCAACTGACCAACACTGCCAACCAAACGAGGACGCAGCCCGGACCACATGGCCGGGGGCGGCTCGTTCTCTTCCTCTTTTTTTTTCGGCCGCTGTCGAGTGCAGTGGCGCGTGCGTCGCCGGCTTTTTTGCCGGAACGCCAGGTGTATCCGCCCGGCGCGTATTCCTGCTGGCCCGGGTCTTGTTCTTGATACAGTGCAATCTGCATGCCACACGAATAAACCCATTCAAATTCAGCAAGTTACGTCAATACCGAGACTCCATCCCAGAGACGCAGGTGTCGGCATGCGCCAACACTGTTTCCAGCTGACGCCAGCAACCTTCTGATTCAAATGGATTTTTTCCTGTTGTCGTAAGCCGACAGTGAAGCTGGTGTACTCGCCTGGAGCGGCCGAAATCGCCCAGATCAATCGGCGAACAACGCGCCACATAAACCTCTGGTCGGGGCGGGAAAGGCGATCAACGCCCCGTCGTACGGTCCCGCTGCATCCCACTGATCGCGCACTACCAAGTCGGCATCGAGCAGATCGGCCATCGCGCTGGCGTCGTACCACTGGCGGTGCAGGCGCCATTCCGATCCCGGATCAATCAGTCGGTACGCCACCAGCGTCTTGAGTACTTTGAGCCACGGCGTGCCTTCGCGCGACGGTGCCAGATGGCTCCGCCAGAAGCTGTCCAGATCAAGTTGCTGCCACAACTCCATCGCCAGCCAGCACGCCCCCCATTGGCGTGGCCTCGCCAGCCGCAGCTCGCTTATGCGTACGCCGATTGCGTCGACGTTGTCCACCGGCATTGAGCCCGCCGGAAACAGCGCTACCTGGCGTCGCTGACCCTCGTCTTCTACTTCGATTGTCTTGCGCCACGCCTCTCGCCGGCTGGCGTTGATCTCACCCAGGTACAGCACCTGCCGCTGCGCGACCCGCCCATCACTCAGGCGTCGGTTCTCGACCGCGTTCCAGTATTCGTGGACCTTGCCGTCTTTCTTACGTCGATTGCAGCGCAGGAACATGCACCAAGTCTACGAACCCCTTTCGCACTTGCCAAGGATCAAGGTCTTCACTACAAACGTTTCGACAATTCGCCCCTTTATCAATCAATCACTTGCGTCTCGCAAATGACCGGATTCCCATGACTACAACGCCGAGTTGAGAAAGATGGGCTAGCAGACGCTGGAGCCATAGGGCAATCGATATCCCGTGCGAAAAAAATCGGCGGCCGGCCCGGTTTGCAGGTTCGAGTCGGCAGGTGCGGATGATCCGTTCGGACCACGGCTATGCGCCCCGCATAGATCAGGCTGTCATCGACAGCGAATAAGCTAGTTGCTGAGGTGGTGGGAAGCACGATAGGCGGCAGTGCGCAATTGCGCGCCGGGTCGCTTCCCCAGCGAGGTGCGCGAGTTCGGCGTCAGACGCCGGCCGTGCGCTCGCGTGCCGCCCGCTCCCGATGATCCATCTCTTTTTCCATGACCATGAAAACCAAAATGCAATCACGCGTTTTACCCAAGTTCGCGAATTTGACCCTGCGTGTGGCGGTCGCTGGCGTTTTCGCCGCGTCCGCGTTACCCGCATGCGCGGACCTTGTCTTCCTCGGCGTTGCCTCGGGCGACGCGTCGAGCACCGGCGCCACCCTGTGGACGCGCGCGGTCGATAGCGCCGCACCGGCCGCCACCGCGCTCACCGTGGAAATAACCAGCGACGCCACGTTTCAATCCGGCATCTTCACTCTGCCCGCATCAACCGACGCGAACCGGGACTTCACCGCGAAACTCGCGGTGAACGGGCTCACGCCGAATACGGTGTATTTCTACCGCTTCGCCGCGCCTGGCGGTGTGCTCAGCAACGTCGGCCGCTTCAAGACCGCCCCGGACGCACTTGTCAAGGCGCCGCTCAGGTTCGCCTTCAGCGGGGACAACGACGGCCTGATCCGTCCGTATGCCCTGGCCACCCAGCTGCCGGCCCAAAGCCTCGACTTCTACGTCAACTTAGGCGACGTGATCTATGAAAACGCCAGCAATCTGACCA
>JAYVST010000209.1:0-29529 GCA_043775255.1 Burkholderiales bacterium | reverse complement strand
TTCAGGCGTGCGGTGAATTGTCCCTTGTCGCTGCCGACGCCTGGCTGAAAACTCAAAATGCCGTTGATTTCCTGCGAGCCAAGAACGGCATTCCATTTTGCACCTTCCTGCGCAACATCGAGGCGCACCTGCGTCAGGCGTTTGCCGAAGGCGTCGATCACCTCGGCGCGCACCTTCGCCTGCAACGGCTGGTACTCGGCCGGAATCGGCATCGGTGCGCCTTGACTTGGGGCGGTGCCGGGCAAACTCGCGCCGCGCGGATCGAGCAGGCGGGCCTTCCAGTTCTCGACATCGATCGCACGGGCCACAAGATTGAGCGCCAGCCCGGCGCGCGGTAGCGCCGGCATGACATCGCCGACACCAACGGCGCCGCGGACGAAGCGCATCGCGCCGCGCTCAAGTCGTCGTTGAATCCGGGCCGTCAGGGCGCGTCCATAGTTCACTGCAAGCTCCTCTTCGTCGCGCGCGCCCGGCACAAGGGCCTTGACCAACTTGAACGCCGTCGCATCGGCTGCCGCCTTTCCGAGCGGCGCCGGCAGGTCGACGGCCAGCCCGACAAGGTTTGATTCGATGGTCACTTCCCCCGACTTGCGCCGCGCATTGATGGTCGCCTGCCAGTTGGAGCCGCCTGAAAGCGCTGCCAGAAACGGGTCAGGCATCCAGGCTTGCAATCCCGGTAAGGTGAAGTTGCCGCCCGCGGTCACGTTGATCACGCTGTCGCCCCGACTGGTGCCCGACAGGGTAAACGTCCCGCCCAGAGCTTCGCCGCGCAGGCCGCGCATGGTCAGCCCGGATTCGGTAAACGCCAAAACGCCGTTCACGCGCTTAAGCTGCGGCAAATCATCGTCCAGGCGAATATCGTTGTTTGTAAATTGGAACTGGCCGGCGACACGCGTCTTGGCGACTGCGGCCAGCGGCATCGAGATACTGAGATTGAGCTTTCCGGGTCCGCTCGCCTGCATGCCTTCGGTGAAGCCGTCGATCATGCGCTCGATCGGGCTCTCTTCGATGAATCGCAAGAAAGCCTGTGCCGGCCCATCGGCAACGCCCTGGATATCGACCATGGGCGAGTTGGTGTCCAGGCTCGGGATGCGCACCTCGACACGCCCGAGCTTCGTTGGACCGACGGCCCCGGCGGCACTGCTCCTGAATTCGAGACTGCTGCGATCGAAGATCAGGTCGCCGCGTATGCCATCGATACGTGGCCAGCCGCTCGCGTACAACAGGCTGGTATCGCTCAGCTTGAGAACGATGCGAAAACTACCGCGCTTCGGATCGTCGAATGGGAAGTCGCCGAGATTGCCCTTGAGCTGGAATACACCTTCGTCCACCTTGCCGTTTTCGATCGCTGCGACCAGCCAGGCCTTCGTGTTGACCAAGTGTTTGGGCAAATAGCGATACGCCCGCGCCCCCTTGCCGCGCGTGAGCCTGGCGTTCAATTCCATATGGCCTGGGGTATCGGGTTCGGCTCGATAGACTAGTTGCGCGGCCACGCTCGCATCCTGGTTCGCGAACGCCAGGTTGTCGCTACGAACTTCGAACTTGCCGTTGGGGAAAGCCCATACCAGTTGGGCCGTCAACTGTTCGAGTTCCACGTCGGGGTCGTCGAACAATCGAGGTAGCCGGACTAGCGACTTGCGGCTGGCGAGTGTCAGCGTGCCCCCTTTGTCGGTGGCGACAACGGAGCCCGAGAGGTTGGAAAAGCCGGGAATCGGCCCGCGCGCATCCATCGACAAATCTGCAAAGCGCCCGCGCGCGCTGTAGCTCACCGGCTTTTCGAATTCTCCGCGCCAGGACAATTGAAAATCGAACACCGATCCGCGCGGGTTGAGTTCAACCAGCGTCTTGCGGAACTGCGCATCCAGCGGCAGGTGCTCCAGCAGTTGCGCCAGCGGCTCCAGGTCCAACGAGTTGGCGCCGAGTTCGACTTCCTGCGGGCGATCCGCCCGCGCGCCAATCGAACGCATGGAAAAATCGGCCGGCGCCAAGCTGACGCCATCCTTTGTGGTCAGGCTGATTTGTTGTCCACTGGCCTCAAAGCCCGTCACCTGCTTCTCGCCGAAACGCATGAATCCCAGCGCCTTGCCGCCGCTGGCAATCTCCTTGACTCCGACGCGGCCGGAGACCTGCGCAAGCTCCAGTATCGGAAGGTCGCGCCCCAGCCTGGCCTGGGCGTCGGCAAGTCCCAGGTCAGCGGCGAACTGCTGCAAATGATCGCCGTCGAAACCCAGCCAGGCGCGCACCCGCCCGGTGCCGGAGCGAACGTCCGCCGGATAGTCCACCCAGGCACGCCACGCCGCAAGATCGATGAACTTCAGGTCCGCATAGAGATTGCCGCGCCAGTCGGCCGGTCGGCTCAGCGAAACGCCGGTTAGGTCGGCGCGCAGATCGATGCGCGACGCCAGCGCGCGCGGCGGATCGGCGGTAAAGCCAATCCGGTGACGCCGGCCAGTGTTCTCCATCACGGTTCGAATGTTCGACAGCGCCAGCTCGGGGGCGCCCCGCTTTTCGTCATTCCAGCGCAGCTTCGAGTCGGCTATCACGATGCGGCGCTGACCGAGAATCCAGTCGGACAAACCGCTGCCGACCTGCGACTCCTCGATTTCGACACCGCCCACCACCAGCTTGCCCGCGCTGGTGCGACGGATGTCAAGATCGGCGCCCGTGATTTCGAGCGCATGCAGGCGCAATTCCCGCGCCGGGAACGACCACCACGAAACGGTAAGCGAGACAAACGGCAGCGACAGCGCCGACCGCCCCTGCGTGTCGAGCAGACGTACGTCGGTCAGATCGAGGTCGGGATACAACCCGTCCCAGCCGGCCACGATGTGCCCGATGGTCAGGCGCGCGCCGATGGCCGACGAAAGCGCATTTTCGATGGCGGGCCGATAACGCTCGACGTTGGGCAAAATCGCATACCGCAACAGGATGACGCCCAAAGCCGAGACAAAGAACAACGCCCACGCGAGCCCCTCGGCGAACTGCAACCCGCGCGAAAGCGCAACGCGCCACGCGGGGACGACGGGCGGATTGGGCTTCTTGCTGGCGGCGTCCATGGGTCTTTTGCAATGTAGCATAGGCGGACTGAACAGAACGTCCGGCGCAGGCTGCCGGAAAACACGGAATTACTTTTGGAAACAACCACTTCCCCAATTTCCGCCGGCTTGCCCAATGCCTTCGCAGCAAGCGCCTGGGCGCGAGCGCAAGTTTCTGCACGACCCGATGTTCTGCCGATTGTCCAAATCCTGGCGTCCAAAACAGTCGACGCCGACGCGATTGCCAAGCTCATTGCCATAGGACGAACGGCCGCGCCGACGAACCTGGGCAAGGCTCTGCGTAGCGCCCGTCGCATCGCAATGCTGGCGATCATGGAACGCGACCTGGCCGGCCACGCCAGCCTGGAAGAAGTCACTCAGGCGATGTCCGCGTTGGCCGATCAAGCCGTGACAGCAGCCCTGGAAGACGCGGTTGCCGATCTGGCAACGCGCTACGGCACGCCAATCGGCCGCGACAGCGACCTGCCGCAGAGCCTGCATGTGGTCGGCATGGGCAAGCTGGGCGGGCGCGAACTCAATGTCTCCTCCGACATCGACCTCATCTTCCTCTACCCGGAAGAGGGCGCCACCCGCAAAGGCACGGTGCTGGTGTCAAACCAGGAGTATTTCTCGCAGGTCGGCAAGCGCCTCATCGCCACCTTGTCCGAGAACGATGCCGACGGCTACGTGTTTCGTGTCGACATGCGCCTGCGCCCCTGGGGCGACGGCCCGCTCGCCATGGGCTTCGATGCATTCGAGGATTACCTGGTCGCCCAGGGCCGCGATTGGGAACGCTACGCCTGGATCAAGGGGCGGGTTTTGACCGGCGATCGCGCGGCCGACCTGATGTCGCTGGTCACGCCGTTCATTTATCGCCGCTACCTCGACTTCGGCGCGATCGAGTCGCTCAAGGGACTGCATGCGCAGATCAAGCGCGAGGTCGCAAGACGCGAGCTGGACGACCATGTGAAACTCGGGCCGGGCGGCATCCGCGAGATCGAATTCGTCGCCCAGGCGCTGCAGATCATCCGCGGCGGCCGCGAAGCCCGCCTGCGCGAACGGCCGACGGTGCCCATCCTGCGAGCCCTGGGGGACGCAGGGCTTCTGACGGCGGATGCAGTAGACGATCTTGCCGCCGCCTATGATTACCTGCGCCGCGTCGAACATCGCCTGCAATACGCCGAAGACCAGCAAACCCACATGCTGCCGCGCGACGCGTCGGCGCGTCAAAGCCTCGCGCGCACGATGGGCGCACCCGACTGGACCGGTTTCTGCGCGACCTTAGACGCCCATCGCGCAAGAGTACGGCGTCATTTTGAAAGCGTCCTGGGTGAACCGACGCCGGTGCCCGGCGGCAAAGCCGGCAAGGCGCCGGGCATGGAAAGCCTGCTCGCGAACACCGGGTTCGCCGATCCTGCCGAACTCAAGCGCCTGATCGACGCTACCGTTAGTGGCGCGAAAATCCGTCGCCTGGCAGACAGCACCCGCGCTCGCTTCGAGGCGCTCCTGCCACGCATGATCGAGTGCGCCGGCGCGACCGCCGGTCCGGATGTCACGCTGAAGCGAATGCTCGCCTTTGTCGAGGCGATCGCTTCGCGCGCGGCCTACCTGGCGCTGTTGACACAATCGGCGCCGGCACTGAAGCGCCTGACCCGGCTTTGCGGCGCTTCCGAATGGGCTGCACGCTACCTCACCCTGCACCCTATCTTGCTCGATGAACTGATCGACGAACGCACCCTCTACACCGCGCCGGATGGTGGCGAATTCACGCGCACCACGAGCAACTTCCTGGCCAGCCTGCGCGGCGACCTTGAAGCGCAGATGAACGCGCTACGCGAGTCCCATCATACCGCCGTGTTTCGGCTGCTGGCGCAGGATGTTGAAGGCCTGTGGACGGTCGAGCGTCTGGCCGACCAGCTGTCCGATCTGGCCGATCGCGCGCTCGAACTCGCATTGACCGAATGCTGGCAATTAACGCGCGGCCGCCATCGCGACACGCCGGAATTCGCCGTCGTTGCCTACGGCAAACTGGGCGGCAAGGAACTCGGCTATGCCTCGGACCTCGACCTGATTTTCATCCATGACGATCCCGACGAGCGCGCCGGAGAAGTCTACGCACGCTTAGCGCAGCGCCTGGTGACATTTCTGGACACCCAGACCACCGCCGGGCGCCTGTTCGAGGTGGACACGCGCCTGCGGCCGGACGGCGCCAGCGGTCTCCTGGTCACAAGCCTTGCGGCCTTCCGCGACTACCAGCGGCAACGCGCCTGGGTGTGGGAACACCAGGCACTCACGCGAGCAAGGTTTTGCGCAGGCAGCGCGCGCATCGGCGCCGCTTTCGAAGAAGAACGACGCCACATCCTCACATTGGCGCGCAACGCCGGGGAACTGTGCGCCGAGGTGCGCAACATGCGCCGGAAAATGCACGACGGCCACCCGAACCGTTCGCAACTCTTCGACCTCAAGCACGACGCCGGTGGCATGGTCGACATCGAATTCTGCGTTCAAACCCTGGTGCTATGCCATGCCCGGATCCATGGCCGGCTGGTCGCCAACCTCGGCAACATCGCGTTGCTGCGCATCGCCGGCGAAGCCGGTCTGATCCCAAGCGAACTCGCGGCGCTCGCCGCGGACGCCTATCGCGCGTTTCGCAAAAGACAGCACGAAATGCGACTCAACAATGCGGATTACGCGCGCGCGCCACGCCAACAATTCGCAGTTGCAATCAAGGTCGTGGGAGAACTCTGGGGCGCGGTGCTCGGATCGCAGTCAATCCCGCCGTAGCCAATGCCGGATGAATGCGTCCGGCGCGGATGTGTGCAGCCGACTGCGTCAGGCCGATTGCATTCGAGGCTGCACGGCGCGGTTCATCCCGTCAAAGCCACTGCAAGGCGTGCAGGGTCAGCATGCCGGCGATCACGCCCGCCAGCGTGCTGCGCAAAAGCAAGGTGGCGGCCAGCGCGAACAGACCGGCAAAGAGCCGCAGGTTGCCAAGCGAAAGGTCAAGCGCGCCGCCGGGCGCCAGCAGGTCCGGCACGACGATCGCGGCCAGCGCCGAGGCCGGCGAGTACTTGAGTGCCGCCTGCCAGGCCGGCGGCAACATGAACCGTTCGGACAGAAGCAGAAATCCGGCCCGGTTGAAGTAGGTCACCAGCGCCATGCCGACGATGATGACCCACAAGCCCCAGCCATAGCTTTCGACCTGGCTGGTCATGGTTCACTCGCCGCGGCCAGACGTTCGGCCAGGGCGCCGGCAGCGATGCCGGCGATGGCGCCGCACACCAGCCCGAGCTTCAATGGCAACGCCGCTGTCGCCAACGCCACGCTGCCGCCGGTGACTGCGGCGATGAAATCGGGACGGCCGCGTACGAATGGCACCAGGAGCGCGAGAATTCCCAGGGTTGCGGCGAATTCCAGTTGCCAGGCCTTGGGGACCTGGGCCCCGGCGAGGGTACCTACCACCGCCGAGACGATCCAGACTCCGGCCACGACATTGCCGGCGCCGAGAAAAAACCAGTGGCGCAAGGGTAGATCCGGTCTGTCGGCCACGCGCCGCATGAACAGGGCAATCCCCGTGTCGGTTACAAAGTAGCCCAGCGGGATGCGCCAGCGCAGCGGCAGGTCGCGAAAGTACGGCGCCACCGTGGCGCTGTAGATGACAAAGCGCAAATTGATGATGAAACTGGTGAGGAGGATGACCGCGACCGGCACCCCGGCGACCATCAGCGGCAAGGCCGCCAGTTGTGCCGTGCCGGCGAAGACGATCAGGGTCATGGCCGTTGCCTCCAAAGGCGTCAAGCCCGCGGCCATGCTGGCGATGCCGGTGACCAGCCCGAACGGTATGGTACCGGCCACGAACGGCAGGACCGCGACCGCGCCCGCCAGGTAGGCACGGCGCGGGGTTTCGAACCCGGCCGGCGTCGCGGTGGTCATGCGCCGGCAACGGCGCGACGCCTCATGCCCAGCCAGAGGATGGCGCAAGAGACGAGCACCAGGAAAGGCAACGCGCCCATGTTGAGCAGATCCCAACCGCGCGTTGTGACCAGCGCGCCGGAAGAAAACGACGACGTCGCCATGGTAAGGAAGACCAGAAAGTCGTTGGCCCCTTGCACCCGGTTCTTCTCCTCCGGCCGATAGCACTCGGTCAAAAGCGTGGTGCCGCCGATGAACAGGAAGTTCCAGCCCACGCCAAGGGCGAACAAGGCCACCAGAAAATGCATGACATCGTTGCCTTTGAGAGCGAACGCCACGCAGCCGAACATCAGGAGCGCACCGACGAACATGATGTTGAGGACGCCGAAGCGCCTGATCAGGTGCCCGGTGAAAAACGAAGGTGCGAACATGCCGATCACGTGCCATTCAAGTACCAGTACGGCATCCGAAAACGGATGGCGGCACATCTGCATCGCCAGCGGCGTGGCCGTCATCAGAAGGTTCATGACGCCATACCCGACGGTCGCGCACAGCACGGCGACGATGAAAACGGGTTGGCGCATGATCTCGCCCAAAGCGCGCCCACCGCCCGCTTTCTCGGCCGCGGTCTGTTCGGGAAAGCGGATGAACTGGATCACCGCCATCGAGGCCAGCGCGAACAGGACGAGCACCGCGTACGAACCGGCAAAGGCGACGTCGAGAAAATCCTTCGAATACTTTGCAAGATTGGGGCCAACGACGCCGCCAATGATGCCGCCGGCCATCACATAGGAGATGGCGCGCTCCTTGAAGGAGGGTGGCGCTACTTCGGCCGCAGCGAAGCGGTACAACTGGCCGCATGCATTGTAAATGCCGACCACCATGGTGCCGACGCACACCAGCCAAAACAGCTTGTAATGCGCGCCCAACGCCGCCAGCAATACGCCGAGCACGCCGAACACGGCCCCGACCGAGAACCCGATCCGCCTGCCGCGGCGGCGCATCATGCGGGCGATCGGGGCGGACGCGAGCGCGGAACCGATCACGTACGAGGTCACCGGAATAGTCGCCATGGCCGCATTTGGCGCCAATGCATACCCGACCAGCCCGTTGACCGCGATCATGGTGGTGTTGTTGACGAACAAAAGGCCCTGACACAGGATCAGGAGGAATACATTGCGCTTCGTTTCGGCGGATTCGGTCACTTGGGCGACGGGGAGAAAAAAGCGGGATGGACTGCGGCACTGCACATCGCCGCAGAGCGGGGAGACGCGCCCGCAGGAACGAACTCGCAACGAAATGCACAAGGCATTGAAGCGGTGCAACGCGACTCGAAGTATGCCTCAAACACCCCGCCGCGCCCTACTCGCCTTCATAACCGCCGCGCCGGGCCAGCGCAAATCCGCTGCCATCGCGCCGCAGTACCAACAGACTGCCACCGGCATAGTGGCGCACACGCAGTACCAATTCCTCGACACCGTCTCCATCGAGGTCCACGCTCACGACCACCTGGGCGATGAAACTGCCGGCCCGGTTGCGGCCGATGCCGCCGGAGGGGCCGGCCTGAAAAAAGACTCTGCGCTCCGCCCCAGCGCCAACGATCATGTTGAGAGTCTCGAAGGTATTCGGCAACGCGGGATCGCGATCGCTTCCACGAATGCCGCCGATGAGCCAGAAACGTTCCGGTTCGCCGCCCGCCGACTGGACGGCGCTGAAAGCCTGGGCGTGCAACTGATCGGCGCCGGGAAGCACTCTCCCTACCAGTTCGCGCACCCATCCTGGCGCCTCGGCTTCAGCGAGAAAACGGTTGTCCGCACCCACCGTCGTGGGGGAACCGCCGTAGCTGCGCCAGGTGTCTTCATGAACCCGCACCGACAGCGGACGCGGAGGATGCACGCCCACCGCCAGCCTGTCTTCCTGCGCGCGGTAACCGGGACGCTCGGCGCCTGCTTCGGCAAGAAACCAGCAGGCCTGCAATTGGCTGGCGCGGACGTTCTCGTCGTCACGCACGACAGCCGCAATCCTGGGAAACACCCGTTCCTTCGAGCCGCCGGCAAAATCGCTGACGCGCGCGACCAGCCGTGCGTCGGCGGGAAACTCGGCCGCTGGCGACCGCGCGGAAAGCAGTACAGCCCCTGACGACGCCGGCGTACGGCCCACCAGTCGATCGCGCTCCGCGCAGCCGCGCGGCTCGCCAGGAATCTCGAGAAAAGCGCGGTCGGACTGGTCGATGAATCCCAGCCACCACCGCCCCTGCGTCTGGGCATTGGTCTGGGCTCCGGACCCGGCGCAGCAGCAAAACAGCACGATCAGCGAAAAAAGTCTATGCATCCAGGCAACCGCTGGCGGGACGTGAAACAGAATTGTGCCCGCAGACGCCACGACCGGTTCGCGCGCTTCGTCGCGCGTGCCGGGTCTGGCGACAGTCCCTCTGCGCGCGGATGCAGAGGCAGCGAGATTGGCCAGGATCACGCCGCAAGCGGGACAGGCTGCGGGCGGGTCCGGCTGCGGGCGCGGACTGGTCGGCCGGAAGTAGCGCGTGAGCGCACTTGTGACATCGAGCGTAGGGCATGGCGATCAGCTTCGATTATATAGAGAGCGAATCGGCTAAAATTCTTGGTTCTTTCCAGTTCAACGATTCGGAGATATGCAACATGTCGATGGCCGACCGCGATGGATTCATCTGGTACGACGGCAAGCTGGTGCCGTGGCGCAGCGCTACCACCCACGTGCTGACCCATTCACTGCACTATGGCCTGGCTACCTTCGAGGGCGTGCGCGCCTACAACACGGTGTCGGGCACCCAGATCTTCCGCCTCTCCGAGCATACCGACCGCTGGCTCAACTCCTGCAAGATATACATGATGGACATGCCCTATACGAAGGAAGTCCTGATGGAAGCGCAAAAGGAGGTCGTGCGCGCAAACAAGCTGGAGTCGTGCTACCTGCGCCCGATCGCATTCTACGGCTCGGAAAAAATGGGCGTCTCTCCGGTCGGCGCCACCACCCACGTGGCGATCGCCGCGTGGCCCTGGGGCGCGTATCTCGGCGAAGAAGGCATCACAAAGGGCATTCGCGTCAAGACTTCCAGCTTCGCCCGCCACCATGTCAATGCAACCATGGCGCGCGCCAAGTTCTCCGCCACCTACGCCAACTCGATCCTCGCCAACCGCGAGGCGGTGATGCACGGCTACGACGAAGCGCTGCTGCTCGACGTCGACGGCTTCGTGGCCGAAGGTGCCGGCGAGAACATCTTCATCGTCAAGGACGGAGTGCTCTATGAACCGGAACTGGCCTCGGCGCTGGTAGGCATCACGCGCGCTTCGGTCCATGCGATCGCCGCCGACCTCAAGCTTGAAGTGCGTACGCGCCGTCTCACCCGCGACGATGTCTACATCGCCGACGAGGCGTTTTTCACCGGCACCGCCGCCGAAGTCACCCCGATCCGGGAACTCGACGCGCGGCCGATCGGATCCGGCAGCCGCGGCCCGATCACCGCAAAAATCCAGAAAGCGTTTTTCGACATTGTCGCCGGCAAGAACCGCAAGTACGCCAAGTGGCTCACGCCGGTTGCGGCCGGGAAGTCCGCGGCGAAGGCGAAGAAGAAGTAGCGGAGCCGATGCCATGAGCGCAATCCAGGAAATGCCGGTGGTCGAAGTCGAGGCGAAGGACTTGCCGGCGTTTTGCCCGAATCGGTCGATGCCGGTGTGGTGCCATCATCCGAAGGTGTTTCTCGATGTTGCCACCACGGGTGAAGCCAGATGTCCGTATTGCGGCACCGTGTACCGGCTGCGCGGCGGCGCCGGGCACGGCCATCACTGACCGTTTCAAATGATCGGTGACAACAACACGGCAGTCTCAAAGCCTTGGTGTTTCGGCCGGCGATCAAACGGCGTTGTCCGGCGATCGGCCGGATGCCGGTGTTGCCGCTGAGACCTCGCCCTGGCATCACCGGCCAGGTCGGCAGTATCCGTCTGGTTCTCGTATCCACGCCCCCGCTGCGCGTGGCGACATGAAGCGCACTCTCGTCATCGCCCCCAACTGGCTGGGGGATTGCCTGATGGCCCAACCCCTGCTTACGCGCCTGAAGTCCAGGCAAGCCGGGATTCCGATCGACGTGCTGGCGGTTCCGGCGGTCGCTCCGGTGTTGCGGCGCATGCCCGAGGTCAGCGAGGTAATCGAGGAAGACTTTCGCCACGGCAGGTTGGGACTGCGTCAGCGCTGGCGTCTGGGCCGCTCGCTCAAGGGGCGCTATTCGCAATCATTTATCCTCCCCAATTCCTGGAAGTCCGCGCTGGTGCCCTTTTTTGCCGACATCGCGTTGCGGGTGGGCTGGGTCGGCGAGTCGCGCTTCGGCTTGCTCAACATCGCCCATCCCAATCCGAAGCAAGCAGACGCCCGCGCGCCAATGGCGCGCTTTTACGCCCAATTGGCCGAGTCGCCCGGCAAGATGCTTGCGGGTGAGTTGCCCGCGCCGCTGCTGCGAATCGATCCGATCACGGTGATCGCGACCAAGGTGGCACTGGGCCTCAAGCCCGCAGAGACCATCGTGGCCTTGTGCCCGGGCGCCGACTATGGGCCTGCCAAGCGCTGGCCCACGGAATACTTCGCCGAGGCCGCCGCCAGGCTCAGGGCCCTGGGCATGACGCCGATTGTCCTGGGGGCGCAGAAGGATGTGCCGACCGGCCTTTCGATCGAACAACTTTCGCATGGCGCCGCCCTCAATCTTGCAGGCCGCACAACGCTCGACGACGCCATCAACATCATCGCCGGCAGCGCGGCAGTGATCACCAACGATTCAGGCTTGATGCATGTGGCTGCAGCGCTTGACCGCCCCCAGGTGGCGCTGTTCGGCTCGTCGTCGCCTGAACATACGCCGCCCCTGTCGGATGCGGCGGTGGTGATCTACAAGCGCTTAGATTGCAGCCCTTGCTATGCCAGGGAGTGTCCCTTAGGCCATCTGCGCTGCCTGCGTGACATCAGCGTCGCCGAAGTGGTGGCTGAAGTTGCGGCGGCGATCGGAACGTCTGCATGAACGGGCGATGGCAGGCAATCGCGCCAGGCGTCGCGTTTGATACCATCGCGTTGCCCGGTGCAACCACTCTTCCCCATACGCAATGAGCCAACGGATTTTTTTGACCCCGCAGGATTGCGAGGCCGCCTTCTACGAAGCGCTCGAAAAGGGCGACCTCGAAGCAATGATGGGGGTGTGGGCCGATGATGAAGAGGTCGTCTGCGTGCACCCGGGCGGTGCCCGACTGGTAGGCCATCAGGCGGTGCGCGAGGCATGGCGCTTGACCTTGCAGGGCGGCGCGCGTCTGTCGGTACAGGTGGGCCAGGTACTGGCGACCCAATCGATGATGATGGCGACCCACTGCGTGCATGAATTCATCTCGGTGAAGGGTGAAGCGCGGCCGGCGGCGCCGGTGGTTGCGACCAACATCTATGTGCGCTCCGGGAACGGCTGGAAAATGCTCCTGCATCATTCGTCGCCCTCGCCGAAGGTGGAACAGACCTCGCCCCAGTCCGCAGGCGCGGCGCGCCCGAAAGTCCTGCATTGAACGCCCATGTGGCAAGCCGAAGCCGCGCTGCGGCACGCGTCGGGAGCGGCCGCGAGGAGGCCGATGAGGCCCATGAGGCCTATCGCGCGCCGTTCTGGTTGCCGGGGGGACACTTGCAGACCATCGTGCCGGCGCTCGTCGGCGGCACGCAGGCGCCGCGCTACGCGCGCGAACGCTGGGATAGTCGCGATGCGCAGGGACGGCCGGACGGCGATTTCGTCGACGTCGACTGGATCGCCGACTCAGATGGACGGCCGCGATGGGTATCCGGCGCCCCGCTGGTGGTCCTGTTCCACGGACTTGAAGGTTCGTCGCAAAGCGCCTATGCGCGTGCGTTGATGGGCGCGCTTGCGACGCGCGGCTGGAACGGCTGCGTGCCGCATTTTCGCGGCTGCTCCGGCGAAATCAACCGCCTGCCGCGCGCTTACCACTCCGGCGACAGCGCCGAAATCGACTGGATTCTAAAGCGCGCTGCGGCGCGCCAACCGTCGGCGCTGTATGCCGTCGGCGTCTCGCTGGGCGGCAATGCCCTGATGAAATGGGCGGGTGAGCGCGGCGGCGACGCGCGCCGCATTGCCAGCGCCGTCGCATCGGTCTGCGCTCCCCTCGACCTGGCGGCTTCGGGTAAGGCCCTGGGGCGCGGATTGAACATGTTCTACACCCGCATGTTCTTAGATACGCTCAAGCGCAAGAGCGCGGCCAAGCTTGCGCGATTTCCGGGGATATTCGACGGGGAACAAATGCGGCGCGCACGCAACCTGCACGAATTCGACAATATCGTGACGGCGCCCCTGCATGGCTTTCGCGATACCGACGACTATTGGGCCAGGGCGGCGGCCAAGCCGTGGCTGGGCCGCATTGCAATACCCGCCCTGGTTCTCAATTCCACCAATGACCCGTTCGTACCTGCCGCGTCGCTGCCGACCGCGCACGAGGTTTCGCAGTCCGTCGACCTCGAGCAACCGTCTGCCGGCGGGCATGTGGGCTTTGGCCGTACCGGCCTGCGCGCACTGCGCATCGACTGGCTCCCGCAACGCCTTCTCCACTTCTTCGAAAGCCATCCATGAACCCGCCCCGTGAAATCTTCAAGGCCTACGACATTCGCGGCATCGTCGGCAAGACACTGACGCCGGCGATCGTCGAGGCCATCGGCCGCGCAATTGGCAGCGCGACGCTCAAGCGCGGCGGCAAAGCCATCGTGATCGGCCGCGACGGCCGCCTGTCCGGGCCGGAACTCGCGCGCTCGCTGGCGCAGGGACTCCAGGCCACCGGCGTGGATGTGATCGACATCGGCATGGTGGCCACCGGCATGCTGTACTTCGCCACCTACGAGCTGGGCACCGGGTCCGGCGTGATGGTCACGGGAAGCCACAATCCCCCCGACTACAACGGTCTCAAGATGATGATCGCCGGCGAAACCCTCTATGGCGACGCCATCACTGCCCTGCGCACGCGCATCGAGGCCAACGATCTGACGTCAGGCCAGGGCAGCTACCGCGAACATGACATCGGCGAAACATACCTTGCCCGCATCGCCGCCGACATCAAGCCCGCGCGCCCCCTGCATATCGCCGTCGACTGCGGCAACGGTGTGGCCGGCGCTTACGCCCCGACCCTGTTCCGCCGCCTAGGCTGCAAGGTAACCGAGCTGTTCTGCGACGTCGACGGCACCTTCCCCAATCATCACCCCGACCCTGCGCACCCGGAAAACCTCGAAGACCTGAAGGCCGCGCTGGCGCGCACGGGCGCCGATGTGGGCTTTGCATTCGACGGCGATGGCGACCGGCTGGGGGTAGTCACGGGCGACGGCAACATAATCTATCCGGACCGGCAGCTGATGCTGTACGCGGCCGACGTGCTGTCGCGCAGTCCGGGCGCGACCATCATCTACGACGTCAAGTGCACCCGCAATCTCGGTCCGTGGATCACGCGCCACGGCGGCAAACCCCTGCTCTGGAAGACCGGACACTCGTTGATCAAGGCGAAGTTGCGTGAAACCGGCGCCGCCCTGGCCGGAGAAATGAGCGGGCACGTGTTTTTCAAGGAACGCTGGTACGGATTCGACGACGCCTTGTACGTGGGCGCCCGCCTTCTGGAAATCCTGGCCCGCAGTGCCGACCCGTCCGCAGTGCTCAACGCGCTGCCGGATGCGATTTCGACGCCCGAACTGCAACTGCAATGTGCCGAAGGCGAACACTTCACCTTGATCCGGACACTCCAGAGCCAGGCGCAGTTCGAAGGCGCGGTCAATGTGATCGACATCGACGGTTTGCGGGTCGAGTATGCGGATGGCTTCGGCCTGATGCGCGCCTCCAACACCACGCCGGTGATCGTGCTGCGCTTCGAAGCCGACAACGATTTGGCGATCAAGCGCATCCAGGATCAGTTCCGCGCTGTCCTGCTGGCAGCCAAACCCGACGCCCGCCTGCCCTTCTGACCGGGCCCGTTTTTCCTGGTCAGATGGACGAGATCGTCCGCGCAGCACTGAAAAAATGGCCGAACGTCCCAGACGTCTTCGGCTGGCTGGCGCTCGACCTGCGCGGGCGCTTCTGCCTGCGCGGCGGCGCGGAACCGGCGCCGCGTTTCGAGGCGATCGGCAATCCGCAGCTTGCGGCCTACATCGGACGCAACTATCAGCCCGATGAACGGGGGCGCTGGTTCTTTCAGAACGGGCCGCAACGGGTTTTCGTGCGGCTCTCGCTCACCCCCTGGGTGTTTCGCCTGCATGGGTACGAGGCGCCCCTCACCCATACCGGCTTAGCCGCCGGTCGCATCGATGCCCTGGCTTTCGATGACCAGGCCACACCGATCCTGCAAACCGATCTGGGCACGGGGATGGTCGACGATCGCGACCTGGGCGCCATCCTGGAGAACCTGCGTGATGCCCACGGCATGCCGGTGAACGACGATTCACTGGAGACCTGGCTCGCCGCCCCAAGCGGCAACCCCTGGCACCTGGCATGGCAGGGGAAACAGTTGCCTGTGCTGACGCTGCCGCGCGCGCGACTGGGCCGCCATTTCGGCTTCGATCCGGACCCGCAACCGGCCGCCGCGCCGGTCTTGCCGCAAGGTACCGATGTCGGCCCCGATCCAGACAAGCATGTCTTTTCACGCCCTGACTGCGGATCGGCGAAGTAGCGCCCGTTGCGCATCAGCCAGGCCCCAAACGCGGCGGCCGTCGACCAGGCATCGCGGCCGTCGGCGGGCCTTCGCAAGCCCTTGCCACTCCGATGCGCTATGATTTCGGGCCTTGAAGAAAGAAAAGCCCCTGCATGGAAATCAATCCGCCGTTCGGTTACCGGGAAATCGTTCCCTTCCTCAAAACGCACAAGGTGATCCTGCCGACCCCGGCGGCGCTGCCTGCCTTCACACGCGACCTCAACGCCATCCCGGTCAGCTTCACCGAATTTGGTATCGCCGGGCGCGACTACCCGCTGGTGTTGGCCTCGGGCGACGAGGGAAAGACGTATTCCCCGGTCGCAGTCCTAGGCTTGGGTCAGGGGGAAAACCTCTACCTGTCCGGTGATGGATGGCAGGCCGGCACCTATGTTCCTGCCTATGTCAGGCGCTATCCCTTCTGCATGGCCCGCGTCACCCTGGACTCAGTGGAGCAACAGGACCGCCTGATCTGCATCGAAAAGGCGTTCGTCGCCGCCGACGGCGCCGACGGAGACGCCATGTTCGACGACAAGGCCGAACCCCTGCCACGCTGGACTGAAATCCAGAAGCTGCTCAATGAATATGAAGCCGACCTCGAGCGCACGCGCGAGATGTGCAGCATCCTGGCGGAATATGGCCTGCTCGAGCCTTTCACCATGCAGGCGACCCTTGCAGGTGGTGCGCCGATGAACCTGACCGGCATGCACCGCGTCAACGAAGCGCGGCTGGAATTCCTCACGGCGGATCAACTGCGCACCCTGGTGCGCAAGGGCCTGTTCGCCCGCATCTACGCCCATCTGCTTTCGCTCGACAATTTCGGCCGCCTGCTCGACCGCAAGGCGGCGCGCGCCGCCGCTTCGACCTGAAGTCGGAGAACGACGGCCATGGCACTGGTGCGGCAGGTCGAGTATGCGGACGCGAGCGCGGAGGTCAAGGCCGTATACGACGACATCATCACCACGCGCAAGGTCGCCTCGATCAACAATTTCTGGAAAGTGCTGGCAACCGATCCCGCATTGCTCAAGCGCACCTGGGAAGAAGTGCGCGACGTGATGGCGCCAGGCGTGCTCGACCCGCTGACCAAGGAGCTGATCTACATCGCGGTCTCGGCCACCAACAACTGCGAATACTGCAGCCATTCGCACACGGCATCGGCGCGCAAGCAGGGCATGTCCGATGCCATGCTGGCCGAAGTGCTCGCCGTGACCGCGCTGGCCAACAAGACCAACCGGCTTGCAAACGGTTTCCGCGTCGATGTCGATGATGCTTTCAGGCCGCGCTTCAATTAGGCGCCGGCCGCAGGATACGAAACTGAAATGGCGCATGACCTGATTTACCGCCGCACCGAAACCGGCGAGCGCGCCATGCGCGGGCAGGCCGGCCAGATCGCGCCTGAACTCATCCGGGTACTCGCGCTGGTCTCCGGTGAAACCCACTTCGACCTGATCAAGAAGCGCGCGATCCGCATGGCCCTGCCCGATCTGCGCGCGGCCCTTGACCGGCTGGTGGGCGGCGGTTACCTGTCGGGCGCCAACGCCAGCGAAGAACACGATCTCGATTTCACCGAGCATTTTGAAAAGCCTCTGGATGCGCCGGCGCTCACCGAAGACGACAAGCGGCGCATCGCGATGGCGGCCACCGACGGGCATGACATACTGACCAAGACAGGGTCATTCCTGCAGCTTACCGCCGGGGCCAGCTTGACGCCGCTGGGCAAGCCCTGGACCGAAATCACCATTTTGATCATTGAAGATGATGAAATCCAGGCGCGTTTCGCCCAGAACATCATCATGAAAGCCGGCTTCAAGCAGCGTCACGCGGCCACGCGCGAAGAAATCATCGCGGAGCTCAACAAGAGCCCGTTGCCGGAATGCGTCCTGCTCGATATCGAGCTGCCCGGCACGAACGGCTTTGACGTCCTGGCGCGGATGCGCCAGCATCCGCGCCTGAAAGTGGTACCTGTCATCATGCTGACGGCCATGGCAAGCCAGCAGGATGTCTTCAAGGGCCTCGCGCTGGGCGCCAGCGCTTACGTAGCCAAACCCTACAAGAAGCAGACCTTAGTCGACACCGTGGTCAAGACGCTTGGGCTCAAGCCATTTGGCGAGAAGGCGGCCGACGCAGCTGCAACCTGAGCACCACCTGAGCACCGCAAGGAGGACCCGTGACTTACGACAAGGTTTATTGCAACCAGCAATACAACGCGCGGGCAATGGTCCCTGACCACGGTCGGTTCATCGAACGCTGGACAGCCGGCTCGCGCGCGACGCGCCTGGCCGAGCCCTGTTTTCTGGACATCGCTTACGGTTCGGATAGCGGGCAGACGATTGACATGTTCCCGGCGAAGAGGCCGCGCTCCGGCGGCTCACCACTGCTCGTTTTCCTGCATGGCGGCTACTGGCGCTCGCTTGACAAGTCGGATTTCTCCTACATCGCGCCAGCGTTCACGCGCGCCGGCGCCGCCGTTGCGGTTGTCAACTATCGGCTGGTGCCGACCGTCGCACTTGAAGACCTGGTGCGCGACGTGTTGGCCGCAGTCACCTGGTGCTACCTGCACGCCGGTCAGTACGGAGCCGACCCCCAACACATCCATGTGGCCGGACATTCCGCCGGAGGCCACCTGTCGGCCATGATGCTGGCATGCGAGTGGCCACGCTGGCACGGGGCGCTGCCGCCGAACGTCGTCAAGGGCGCCCTGGCGATCAGCGGCCTATACGACCTCGAACCGATCATGCACGCGTCTTTTCTCAATGACGACCTCGGGCTCGATCCCGAACGAGTGGCCCGACTGAGTCCAGCCTGGATGAGGCCGGCAACACATGCACCGCTGATCACGGCCGTCGGCGGTGCGGAAAGCGACGAGTTCAAGCGTCAGAACGCTCTTATCGCCGATCAATGGCGCTCGGTGTTTCGACGTGACGTGCCCCTGCCCGGTCACCATCACTTCAGTATTTGCGACGCCCTGACCGACAGCGACAGCGCGCTGCACCGCGCGGCACTCGAACTGCTCGGCATCTGAGGCAGGCCCGCAGCACGTTGGGCGGTGTCCGCATGAAGCGGCGCTCGACGTAGGGTCACGCCAGCGCCAACGATGCAGGTCTACGCTAGCAGCCTGTCGGACTTGGGAATCGTCGGCTACAAATCGACCGCAACGGTCCATTTTTCACCGCCTTCTTGCCCCATAGCCGGGCTATGGGGCGGCGTATGCGGCAAAAACTGTCCTCGCCGGGGCCGATTTTCGCTATCGACGCCCCAAGTCCGACAGGCTGCTAGTCGAGAAGCCGCGGCGCTACCCTGAACCCGCCCAGTATCAAGGGCCCGGGCAATCCGGACGGGCGGCGCCGGATCATGATTTCTTCGGATCCAAGCGCTGCGGGTTGTCCGGCCGCCACCGCAAGCGTACCGGTTGACGCCAGGACCGGTGCAACCGCCGACGCCGTATCTCCCGCCTGCAACGGGGCCGGTTGCGGACGCACGCGCGCCACCAGCGTCTTGGAGGTGGCTACGAAACTCCTGGCCCAGGACGACTCACCGAGGCGCGCCTCGCCCGGTCCAAGCGCGAGATTGAGTGCCATCGACTTGACCGTATAGCCTGCGGATTCCAGCATCTTCAACGCGATTTCGTCGGCCACTTCGATCTGGCGTTCGCGACCGCTCGAAGATGCCAGCTGCGAACCGGCGAAAGACAGCGCGCTCTTGATCAGTTGACTGCCCGGCAGGATGATGTTCATCAACACCGACGTGATGATCGATGCGGTGGAATTTCTGTCATGGTGCCCTGCGATCACATGCGCCATCTCGCGCGCCAGCACCAGAGCCAGCCAGTCGTCAGTCGGCGCAAGATCGGCAAAGCCGGCATTCAGGGCGATCCGGCCGGTCGCACTCGACAGCACCGAGATTTCCTTCGAATCGGCGATGAAAACGCTAAACGCGCCAATGCGCGCGACCGCTTCCGGGTAGAGGCCCGTAGCCGACGCTTGCAAACCGGACAGTATGCGTAGCGCTTGGTGTTGCAGGGTCAGCGTGACCGGATCGGCGAGCTTGCGGGCCGGCGCGACGATATTGAATTTGATGTCCGAGTGGAGCGCCGAAAGCGAGACCGGTGCGACATCCGTTTGACGCCCGTCGATGTCCTCGGCAACGGCCGAGCCCATAGCTGATGCAAGCAGCAAGCCCGCAATGGCTACGTCGCAAAAACCTCGCAAACGCCTGTATGACCGCATGTGGCTGACGACGCCATGGACGAATTGGACTCATGATCATACTGGCGCAAGCGTCTGACCAACAAGCGCTTTCGGTGAAAAATCCCTTTCAAATCATTGTATTAGAAACTATTTTCCTTAATACACAAATGTTTGAACCACACATCTAAGGTGACTTGTTTAAAGTAATTTCTCGAGAAACTCTACCGGGTCGACTGCATGGCGAAATGTCGCGAAATGTCGTTTATGGAGAGGCGATTCGCCGGCCTCGGCAAGATCGGTACGGCGCGATGGCTTCACAGAACCCATCAAGCCGTTGCGTCCGATTCCTTGTGCCCGGATGCTCAAGCAGCGCAGGACGCGAAGCGGGTTGAAGTTGCAAAGAATACCGACCCGCGATTCCCCGAGCCGCGCCTTTAGAATCCGCCGACAAATCGCGCAAGTCATGTCAGATCGATCGCACGGAATGGGTGCGAAACGGCGATTTTGGTGCAAGCTTTCCTCCCGGAATGCAGTGTCAGCTACGATTTCTTGCGGTCTCGCGTCGGAATCGCGGATCAGGCCGGAAAAGGTATCAATTCAACGTCCTCTTCCTTCACGCCCATCGACCTGGCCATGTCACGCAGCGAATCATCGGTGATGGCAACCACCGCATAGGCGGCAACGAACTCCGCGCCCTTGGACTCCAGAAATTGGCGTGCGTTGGGCTCGACATCCCATGTCACGATGGCGTCAGGCCCGGATTCGTGCAAGCGCGCGCACATTGGAACCTGATCTTCCTTGTAGACAATGGCGAACATGCAGCTTCTCCCACGCGATTGGCCCTGCGATGGCGTGGAGTGTACAAAAGAAATAACCGCTTGTGGGGTGCACCCAGGCGCGCGTCTGCATGCGATTGGCATGGCAGTTGCGTAACGGTAATGCAGGTACCGATATGGATAAAAACCTTTCTCCCGATTTGAAAGCGCGAGTGCCGGGGCGGCGCCGACGGCGCATCGACACTCGCGTCCTGTGCGTTCGACCGCCCCCCATCATGGCAGCCGATGCGCCGCGTTCTCAAGGTCTGGATGGGTCGCCGCCCGCGGCAGTAGCAGGTGCGCGGCGCGGCGCCGGCTGCGCGACGTTGGCCTGCCATGATCGATGCAGCGCAGTTGCGCTCGCTGGCCTCGACACCGAACGCCACCGGCCGTGTGCGGTCATACCCGGGAGGAGCATATGAAAGTCGAAAACGCGTCTCCGCCTAGCCTATCAGCATGACCTACACGGCCTTTCTGAAGGAAATCGGCCGTGGCGAGCGTAGCTCGCGCGACCTCGGTTTTGACCAGGCGCGCGTGCTGTTCGGCGCAATGCTCGACGGCGGCGTTCCCGACCTCGAATTGGGGGCGATCGTGCAGTCCCTGCGCTTCAAGACCGAATCGGTCACCGAATTGCTGGGCTTTCATCTTGCGCTCGACGACCGCATTGCCCAGCTCAAGTCACCCGCCGCCGATTTGAAGCCGGTGATCATTCCCAGCTACAACGGCGCGCGTCGCCAGGCCAACCTGATGCCGCTTCTGGTGATGTTGCTCAAGCGCCTGGGGATTCCGGTGTTGGTGCACGGCGTGCTGGAAAGCGAAGGCCGGGTTGCCGCCGCTTATGTGTTTCGCGAGCTGGGGCTCTTGCCGCAGGCCAACAGCCGTCAGGCGCAGGAGGCGCTTTCACGCGACGGCATCGCTTTTGTGCCGATCGGCGCGCTCTCACCCGGCTTGTCCAACCTGCTTGCACTCAAAAGCCGGCTGGGCGTGCGCAATGTCGCCCACACCATGGCCAAATTGATCGACCCGTTCTCCGCCGACGGTGCCGGCGGCTTGCGCATGGTGAGCGTGACCCATCCGGCCTATGCCGACAAGTTGCGCGACTTCTTCGCCGAAAGCCCCGGCGCCGCGCTGCTCATGCGCGGCACCGAAGGGGAAGCCTTCGCCAACCCGAAGCGCCGGCCGCAGATCGAATTCTTCACCGGCGGTGCGTCCGAGGTATTGTTCGAGGCCGAGCACGGCTCGATCAAATCGTTGCCGAATCTGCCGGACCAATGCGATGCAAGGACCACCGCAACCTGGATCCGCGCCACCCTCGACGGCGAGCACCCGATCCCTTTACCCCTGATCAACCAGCTGGCCTGCTGCCTCTACGCGACCGGCTACAGCACCGACTTTTCGCAGGCCAAAGCCATCGCCGCGGTGAAGGCACGCGTCCCTCAAGCCGCCTGACGAAAGCGGGTCTTGCGCGGCGCTTGAAACATGAATTCGACCGGCTGCGCCGGCGCTTCCATGCAAATCAAGCCCGCCACGCGCAAATCCCGGCGGAGAAGTCCCTGCCCTTGTAGGCACTTACAAATTCAGCATCGTCGGCAGCCACAAACTGATGGCCGGAAACGCCACCAGAATTGCCAGACGGATCACGTCGGCAATCACAAAAGGGGTCACACCGCGGAAGATGGTGGTCGTTGAGACGTTGGGCAAAAGGCTGCGCACGACAAACATGTTCATGCCAACCGGCGGACTGATCAGACCGATTTCCACCACCACCACGATGATGATGCCGAAATACACGGGGTCGAACCCGAGATGGATCACCAGAGGAAAAAACACCGGGACAGTCAGAAGGATCATGGAAAGCTCCTCCATCGCGGTGCCGAGCAGCACGTAGATCACGCAAATGGCGCCCATCACCAGCATCGGATGCACCTGATACTGTTCGACGAACCCCTTCAAATCGGACGGCAGGCTGGTGAAGTTGACAAAATTGGCGAACACCAGCGCGCCCACCAAGATCATGAACAGCATGCCGGTGGTGCGTGCGCTTTCCATCAGCACCTGCTGCAGCACCTTCCAGGTGAGGGCGCGCCGCGCCAGCGCGAAGCAGAACGCGCCGAACGCGCCGATGCCAGCCCCTTCGGTCGCTGTGAACACGCCCCCGTAAATGCCTCCCATGACGATGGCAAACAGTGCGGCCACCGCCCAGATCTCGCGCACCGCGCGCAGACGTACGACCCAGGTCGAGCGCTCGGCGCGAGGCCCGGCAGCCGGATCGCGCCAGGTGATGAATTGCACCGCAGCGCAAAGCAGAATGGTGGCGAGGATTCCGGGCAGTATTCCAGCGGCGAACAGCTTGCCGATGTTGGTCTGGGTCATCAGGCCATAAATCACCATGATGGTCGACGGTGGAATCAGGATGCCGAGCGTGCCGCCGGCCGCGATCGACCCGGCCGCCAGCGCGTCCGAATAGCCGTGCTCGCGCATCGAGGGGTACGCCACCTTGGTCATGGTCGCAGCGGTGGCGATGGACGATCCGCATATCGCGCCGAACCCGGCACAAGCCAGCACCGTGGCCATCGCCAGGCCGCCGCGCAGGTGCCCCACGAATGTGTAGGCGGCGCGATACAACTCCTGCGACATGCCCGCGCGGGTGACGAAATTCCCCATCAGGATGAACAGCGGCACCACCGAGAGCGTGTATTGAAAGCCGGATTCGTAGACCACCGTCGTGACCGACGCCATCGACGGGTTGACGCCCTTCATCCACCAGAGCCCTGCGAACCCGACCAGCCCCATCGACAATGCGATCGGCACCCGCATGAATGAGAGAAGCAGCATCACGAAGAGCCCAGTGATCGCCTCGGTCATCGCATGGCCCTCCCGAGATGACGCAGGGCCGTCTCAAGTTTGCCGGTCCCCACCAGGGACGCTGGCGCGCCGGCGGCAGGGATGGCTGGACCCTCGTGAGAACAAAGGGTCGCCCAAAGCGCGGCGGTCACCGTCGGTGAAGCTGGCGCGCCAGCGGCCGGGCAGGGGGCTTTCATATGATGCTCACGCCGTCGTCCGCGCGATGCGGCACGAAGATCAGCGCAATGTGGATCAGGGCGGCGACGACGATCATCACCGCCATCGCATACGCTACCGGCGCCAGCGGCAGCTTGAGCACGTTGGTGGTGTCGCCATACTCGGCCACACGTACCGCGCGCCGAAAAATGAGGTAGCCGATCCCGGAGAACACCACGCTGCAGATCAGGTCGGCGAGGACGTCGAAACCGCGCTTGACCACAGGCGACATCAGGAAATCGAATGTATCGATGACGATGTGCTCGCGTTGCTTGGACACCAGCGGCAGCGCGCAATAGATGAGCGTCGCAAGCATGATCTCGGTAAGCTCGAATCCGCCCGGCAGCGGCGCGTTGAATACATAGCGCCCGAAAACATCGGCCGTGGTGATCATCATCATGACGAACAACACCGCCCCGGCGGTCGCGCCGAGGGTCCATTCCAGCCACTTGCCGGCATTGTTCATGGAGACTTCAGGCCTGGTTCAAGCGTCGGGGCGGCTGACGGCGTGCTGGAACTGCGGGCGCTATCCGGCATGATGCTTGGTCGACGCGCTTCGAGGCGCCCGGCCGGCCGGGAATCATGTCGCTCTCGGCCGCAATCCGGTCGCTGCGGATCAGGACCCGCCGCAGACTGCTCACAAGCCCATGACCCACATCACTTGCCGTCGCCGACGCGCTTGAGTTCGGCGCGGAATTCGGTGAGCACACGGTCGCCGTCGATGCCCTTGGCCTTGGCTGCCTTGATCCAATCCTGCACCAGCGGTTCAGTGCGCTTGCGAACATCGGCAATGAAGGCCGGGCTGGCTTCGATGATGTTGACGTTGGCCACCTTGAGCGCTTCCAGCCCTGCCTTGTCGGCACGATCCCAGACCTGGCCGGCCAGGCGTGCGGCGACTTCGCCGGACACCGAGGCAATCGCATCCTGATCCTGTTTGGAGAGATTGTTCCACTTGTCCTCGTTCATGAAAAAGCCGAATGCCGAAGAATAGAAGCCTCCCGGAAAGAAGGTCGCATGTTTGATCACTTTGTCGAGATTGAACGACCTGATCGACTCTGAGGGAAAAAAGGTTGCGTCGGCCACTCCAGAGGAGAGCAGCTCATAGGATTCCGGGGCCGGCTTCACCAGCGGCGAGGCGCCAAGCAGCTTGGCAGCGCCTTCGGAGATTCCGCCGCCGCTACGCACCTTCATGCCGGCCAAGTCGGCCACCGACGTGACCGCCTTCTTGACGATGAACATTTGACCCGGACCGTGTGTGAATACAGCGAGCAACTTGACGCCCTTGTATTCGTTGGCGGCATGCAGGTGCTTCCAGTGAATGCGATTGAAGGCCACCGAATTGATTTCGGCCGTCGCGCCCGCGCCGGGCAGTTCGGCCAGGAGCGGCAGCGGGTGGCGCGCCGGGGTATAGCTGGCCGTCACGAAGGATACGTCGACCAGCGCGTCGCGCACCGAATCAAAAGTGCCTTGCGGCGCGGACGGATGCTTGGGCAGCATCGTCAGCTTGACCCGTCCCTGGGTGGCCTTTTCCACCATCGCGGCCCAGCCGGGCAGGAACTCCTTGGTCAGGCCATGGCTGGGCGGGACCCAGCTCGACATCGTAAGGGTCGTCTGCGCCAGGGCCGGCCCGGCCTGTAGCACCAATGCAAGCGATACACCCGCGATCAACTTGATCTTCATGGCTTGTCTCCTGAATTCTGTCGGTAAAAATAAACCGAACGCGCGGTCGGTTTTAATCGAAAAATTATAGCCCGATTGCTGTCGGCGCAATGGCAGGGCAAACCCGCAGGCGCAGGGCCTTCAATTGAGGGCGTAGACGTCGTAGATCACATGCGATTTCGTGCGCATGCCGGACCCGACCAAGATCAGCGAATTGAGCCAGGCATAGCGAGTGTCGCCGGTTTCAATCAGGGGCGTCATGCGGAAGTAGTAGCTCGCAGGGTCGACCACTGCGCCGGAAAACAGGCGTGCAATCACCTCGGGAGAGCCGTGGCGATAGCCGAAATTACGCACATGGAACAGCGCGCCGTCGCCGGTGCGCATCGAAAAGCGCGCCTCGAGCTGCGCCACGCCGTCGCTGCGGATCACCTGCCAATCGGCGCCGCCGGCCAGCACCTCGCCGCTCAAGCGCGCGCCGCTGAACTCGCCGCCGGTGATATTGATGATGCGCCGCTCGCCACCCGCCTGCGGAGTCGGGCCGAACATTTGCGGCGCGGCCACTGTGATGGAAGCGCGGTACAACAATTCGAGTCTGGGCGCCACCGGTTGATACTCCATTTCACTCTCCCGGCGCCACACAAGCACCGAAGGGCTTGCGCGCAGCGTCAATGCAGTCGGCCAGCACTGCGGCATCGCCTACCTGATTGGCGAGCAGTAGCACCAGGCGCGCATTCAGATGGGCACTTTGCGCATCGTCCAGCCCATGGTAGGCCGCGACCAGACGTTCGTAGAAAGCGTCATGGTCGGCGAAATTGAGGTCCGTCTTCATCGGGGCTCCAGAGTCAAGTGCCCGGCCAGTGCGCGCTTGAGGGCGCGCCCAACCCTGGCAGCATCCGGCCAATCGATGCGCGCGGCCAGATGCATGTCGGGCCGCAACAACCAGAATCCGGCGCGACCCGCTTCGACACCCAGCGCCGCACCCAGTTTTCCACCCTGATCGCGAAGCACCGACAGGCCGAGCAGGGAGCCGCCAAGCTCCACCATGCGCAACAGCGGCGCGGCTCGGTTGGCCAGTCTGATGACATCGGCCGCAAGGGCCGCCTGCGCACCGCTCCAGATGCCGACAAATGCCGGACCGTCACGAAACAGGTCAACCAGCGCACCGGATCGGCCGTCCGGCAGCCACAGCGGCACGTTTTGCACAGCTTCGCCGACGGCCACGCTGCGCACCTGGTGCTTTTGCGCGCTTGAACTCGGCGCCTTGCCATAGATGAATGAGTTCGACAGCCTGCCCGTGTTGCACAGATTGCGTGCGAACGGGTATTCGCGTGCCAGGCTGATGGCGGCGGCGCGCAGCAATTTTTCCGCCGGCGATTCCGGCTGCAGGAAGCGCGCCGTGCGCCGCGTGGTCATGATGTTGAATTGCGCTGCGGGACGACGCTCGGTGTTGTAGCTGTCGATCAGGGACTCCGGCGCCGCGCCCGCCAATACCAGCGCCAGCTTCCAAGCGAGATTTTCTGCGTCCTGGATGCCGCTGTTGCCGCCGCGCGCGCCAAATGGACTCATTGCATGTGCGCTGTCGCCCAATAGGAGAGTGCGGCCAACGCGAAAATTGTCGATCAGCTGGGCCCGATACGAGTACGGCCCCACCCATACGAGCTCGAATTCGACATCTTCACCCAGTTGCCGGCGCAGGCGCTCGGCCGCCACTTCCGGGCGGCTCACGTGTTCGAGGTCGGTTTCCGGTCCCATCTGGAAGTCCATGCGCCAGACGTCGTCTGCCATCAGATGCTGCCAGACTGCCCGGTTGTCATTGAATGGCGCCTCGACCCAGGTCCAGCGCTCGATCGGCAGGGGCCGCTTGAAGCGAACGTCGGAAATGCACCAGCGGTCGATGCCGCGCGCCGGATGGGTATCGAGCGCGAGCGCATCGCGCACGAAACTGTTGACTCCGGAACAATCGCATACCCAGTCGGCTTCGATCCGGTAGCACCCGGCCGGCGTCTCGACCTCGAGGCGCGCGCCATCGGCCAGCGGCTCGAACCCCACCACCTTGCTCTTCCAGCGCAAATCCGTGCGGCCGAGTTCGAAGATGCGATCAACCATGAACCATTCAAGGTAGAACTGCTGCAGGTTGATGAACGGTGGCTGGCGCGAATCGGACGTGCCGCTGGCGTCGAATTCGTAGACCACCTCGCTGCCGGCCAAGGTCTTGCCGACCGACCAGACTACGCCCTTGGCCCGGATTCGCTCGTATACGCCCAAGCGATCCATCATTTCGAGCGTTTTCTGCGCGTAGACAATGCCGCGCGAGGACGCGCCACGCACCCCGATGGTGTTGTCGTCGTCAAGCACCACGGCGGCGACGCCACGCGCGGCCAGATCGCAGGCGAGCGCCAGACCGGACAGGCCGGCGCCTACGATCACCACCGGATAGCGCCGCACCTCCGCGATACCCAACTCGGGCGGCGCAACGAAAGCATATTCGGGCAACCGGTAGCCGCCCGGTTGCAAGGAGGTTTCAGCCATTGCTTGGGCGGATCAGATCAGGCACTCGTACGACGCGATACCCGCGCGTCGCACCATCGCGTCGAACACCTTTTGTTGCACCCGGCCTTGCGGATCGACCGAGCGGTGCAGCCGATGGGACGAAGCCGCGATCGCCGCAGAGGAAGGGGTCCGGTTGGGGCCTGGAATGGCGCCGGCCGCCATCTGGATCTCGCAGGCGCGATTGAGGGTGAACAAAAGAAAAAACGCCTCCGGCACGCTCTCCTCGCAGGCCAGGAGACCGTGATTGCGCAGGATCAGGCAATGCTTCGCGCCCAGGCTGGCGGTGAGCGTGTCCTGCTCGTCGGTTCGCGTCGTTACACCTTCATAGTCGTGATAGGCGACATCGCCCCACAGCTGTGCGGCATAGAAGTTGTCGTACGACAGGCCGGCTTCCTTGCACGCAACCGCCATGCCGGCCGTTGTGTGAACGTGCATGATGCAATGGGCGTCGTCACGGGCAGTGTGGATCGCGCTGTGGATCACGAAACCGGCGCGGTTGACCGAATGAGGCGTTGGATGCACCGGCTCGCCGTCGATGCCCACCTTGATCAGGTTGGTGGCGGTGACTTCGCTGTAGTGCAGCCCGAAGGGGTTGATCAGGTAACGCCGCGCGCCGCCCGCGTTCTCTGGCGGCACCCGCACCGTGATGTGGTTGAAGATCAGTTCGGTCCAGCCCATCGAAGCGAAGACCCGATAACAGGCCGCCAATTCCAGGCGGGCCTTCCACTCGCCCTCGCTCATTTGCGCAGGCCGTGCTCGCAACGCCGATTCAAACATGTCCATGCCGCTTCTCCTTGATCGTTCAGTCCTGCGCCGCGCTGACCGCGAGTTCGGAAAGCAAACCGTACAGGGCGCCGGTAAGGGGCACCGGGATGCCCACTTTTCCCGCCAGCTCGATGAAGGCGCCGACCAGTGCCTCGACTTCCATGGCGCGTCCAAGCTCGATGTCCTGATGCATCGACACCTTCACCGGACCGATCGAGCGGGCGATTTCGAGGCGCCGCTCGATGCTGACCAGAGGGCGGATGCCATAGGCCGCAGCTACCCGCATGATTTCCTCCATCACCGAGCGGATGAATGCGATCAGGTCCGGATTGGCGCAAATCCGGTCCATGCGCGCGCGCGTCAGCGCCGCCACCGGGTTGAACGACGTATTGCCCACCAGCTTCATCCAGACCTCGTCGCGGATGCGCTCGCTCACCCGAGGCTCGAGCCCGGCCTGTCTGAATGCATCGGCCAGGCAGTTGAGGCGACGCGAAAGGCTGCCGTCGGGCTCCCCGAGCACAAAGGTCTTTTGCCCGTTCCAGGTGATCTCGCCCGGAGCGGTCACCTCGGCCGACGCATGCACCACACACCCGACCACATGGTGCGGGTCGAGCAATGAAAACAGCGTGCCGTCCGGATCCAGACAGCGGATCGGGTCGCCGTCGAACCTGCCGCCTTCGCGAAAAAAGTACCACCAGGGCAGACCGTTGATCGCCGGCACCACCACGGTCTCGGGCTCGATCAGCGGCCGCAACTTCGGCAGCATCGCCGGAATCTGGTGCGCCTTGAGCGCGATGAAGACCACTTCCTGCTGGCCAACCTTGGCGGC
>JAYVST010000208.1:0-2210 GCA_043775255.1 Burkholderiales bacterium | reverse complement strand
AAGGTCGATGCATGCAGCAACTGCGCAATCACCAGCAGCCACCAGCTTTCGACGTACCAGCCGATGATCAGGAACCTGACCCCGCAAACCGCAAAGGTGGAAAAGAACAGTCGGGAAGCGTCGAAGCGGCGCATGATCTGTGGCATGCACTGGAACACCGCGATCTCGATCACCACGCCCAGCGCCCACAGGATGCCGATCGTGGTCTTGCTGTAGCCATGGTCGGCCAGATGAATGGAGTAGAAGGTGTAGAGCGCCGAATGGGCAAACGCGTTGAGCGCGCCCGCGCCGAGGAAAGCACGGACGTGCGCTTGGGCGAGCACTACGGCCACCGATCCGGACTTCGCACGCCCACCCGCACCGCCGGCCACAGGTATCAGCCAGGATGCCGCCACGGTGCAAAACAGCATTGCGGCAACCACATGCAGGACCGTGCGCGGCGCAGCAGCATCGAGCAGCGCGCCCACTCCGAGGACGGCGGCGATGAATCCGACCGAGCCCCACACCCGAATCCGCCCGTAGCTCGCGGGCGCGTCCCGCACTTCGTGCAAGGTCAGCGCCTCCACTACAGGCATCTGCGCGCTGGTGAAGAAGTGGGTCGCCACCAGCACCACGAAAATCCAGGCGAAGGTCGAGCCGGCGTAAAGAAGGCAAAACGACAGCAGCGACAAGAGCGCCGCCGCGCGCAAAATCGGCACCGGGGCGCCGGTGCGGTCGGCCAGTGCGCCCCAGACGTTCGGGCCGAAAATGCGCATTACCTGCGGAATCGCATACAGCATGCCGATCTGCGCGGCCGCCAGTCCAATATCCTTCAGGTAGAGCGTGATGTAAGGCGAATACGCGCCGACGTAGGCGAAATACGCGAAGTAATAGACCGCCAGCGCCTGCGCCGGCCGGGCGCGCCGCAAAGGCTCAAGCGCGCGCCGGCAGTGCGGGAGTCGATGCTTTCACATCGCCGCACTGGGCGCGCTGACGCAGCGCATGATCCATCAGCACGATCGCCAGGGCCGCCTCCGCGATGGGCGCGGCACGGATGCCCACACATGGATCGTGTCGGCCATGGGTCTCTACCAGCACCGGTTTGCCGGCAATGTCGACCGACCGGCGCGGCAGCCTGATGCTTGAGGTGGGCTTGAGCGCAATCGAAACCACGATATCCTGACCGGTTGAAATGCCTCCCAGCACGCCGCCGGCGTTGTTCGACAGAAAGCCATGTGGGGTCATTTCGTCGCCGTGCTCGGTGCCTTTCTGCGTCACGCTGGCGAAACCGGCGCCGATCTCGACGCCTTTGACCGCGTTGATGCCCATCATCGCGTGCGCGATGTCGGCGTCGAGACGGTCGTAGACAGGCTCGCCCCATCCAGTCGGCATGCCCGAGGCGACCACCGTCACGCGCGCGCCAACCGAATCGCCGGATTTGCGCAGTACATCCATGTAGTCCTCCAGAGACTCGACCGCGCCCAGATCGGCGACAAAGAACGGGTTTGATGCGCGCGCAGCTACGTCATCCCAACTCTTGAACGGAACGACGATCTCGCCCAATTGCGCCAGATAGGCGCGAATCACGACTCCATGCGCCTGGCCGAGCCACTTGCGCGCGATCGCCCCTGCGGCCACGGTTGGCGCGGTCAGCCGGGCGGAGGAGCGCCCGCCGCCGCGATGATCGCGCGTGCCGTATTTCCGCAGGTAGGCGTAGTCGGCATGTCCTGGACGAAACGTTTCCGCGATGTTGCTGTAGTCGCGACTGCGCTGGTCTTCATTGCGGATCAGAAGCGCGATCGGCGTGCCGGTAGTCCGCCCCTCCAATACGCCGGAGAGGATTTCGACGGTGTCGGGTTCCTTGCGCTGGGTGACGTGGCGTGACGTGCCGGGTTTGCGCAAATCCAGATCGCGCTGGATGTCGGCAGCATCCAGCGCCATTCCCGGCGGGCAGCCATCGACCACGCAGCCGATCGCAGGGCCGTGGGATTCGCCGAAGTTGGTGACGCAAAAAAGCGCGCCCAGGGTCGAGCCGGACATGAAGAACCGCGGAAGAACCGTCGCGAAGTTGGGTGAGGCCTGATTTTATCCGATGGTCTGACACGCGCCGGCCCCGCGCGCCCTGCAGCGCTGGACTAGCAGCCTGTCGGACTTGGGGAGCGTCGGCTACAAATCGGCCGCAGCGGTCCATTTTTCACCGCCTTCTTGTCCCATAGCCGGGCTATGGGACT
>JAYVST010000207.1:0-5597 GCA_043775255.1 Burkholderiales bacterium | reverse complement strand
AGTCCCATAGCCCGGCTATGGGACAAGAAGGCGGTGAAAAATGGACCGCTGCGGCCGATTTGTAGCCGACGCTCCCCAAGTCCGACAGGCTGCTAGTCCCGTCTCGCCTCTTCCAGCACCCAGCGCGCAAAGGCCGCGACCTCGGGCCGCTCGCGGCTGCCGCGCGCGATCAGCAGGAAGTACTGGCGCGGCACCGCCATGCGGCTGGTGAAGGGTGTCACCAGGCGTCCCTGGCGCACCAGCCGCTTGACATGCTGCGAACGCCCGATGGCGACGCCCTCGCCTTCGACCGCCGCTGAAATCGCCTGGTCGTAGTGCGAGAACGTGAGGGTGCCTGCGGGAACGAGCTCCGGCACATTCCATAGCGCCAGCCAGTTGCTCCAGTCGAGCGACGGAATCCGGCCGCGAATATCCGCGTAGTGCAGCAGCACGTGATGCTTTAAGTCGGCTGGCTTGCGCAAGGGCCGCGATTTGTCGGCCAAGAGCGCCGGGCTCACTACCGGAAAGGCTTCTTCCTGCATGATCGGCGTGGCGTCGCGCGGCGCCGCGTCCGGCTCGCAGAAGCGGATCGCGCAGTCGATACGTTCCTGCTCCAGCGAGACCAGGCTGTCGTTGGCGGCGATGCGCACGTCGATCTCCGGGCGCGCGCGGCGTAGCGCAGCCAGACGCGGCACCAGCCACAGCGAGGCGAAGGAAAGCGGCGTGGTCACCGTCACCACGCGCGAGACCGCGCCGCTGATCTCTGCCACCGCCTGGTTGATTCCGTTCAGGGCTTGGGTGGCCGCAACCTGCAGGCGCTCGCCTGCGGCAGTGAGTTCCAAGCGCCGGTTGTGGCGCCGGAACAGCGGCTGTCCGATGCCGGACTCGATGTTTTTGATCTGCCGGCTGATCGCCGACTGCGTAACGAACAACTCCTCGGCCGCGCGGGTGAAGCTCATCAAACGGGCTGCGGCCTCGAAGCCCTTCAAGGCATCGAGCGACGGCAGGGACGCATGCGGCATGGCTTTCAGATGAGTTTTTTGCATGTGAACTCGGCGTAAATGTCGTTTGCGCGCCGCCTATTGCAAGTCGAGAATTCGTCTGTCGGCGCGCACGGACGTTTTCCACAAGAAGTGAATTCGAATGCGCCAAACTTATCTGAAAGAGGTCCCATCATGCAAGCAATTTTCAATCATCTCGAATTTCGCATCGGTCACAACGAAGTCGTGGCCATCGATCGCGCTGCCAGTGCCCTGATCACCGCACTGAAAGGAAGCGTGTGGATCACGCAGGATGGCGACGCTGTCGACCATGTGCTTTCCGCCGGAGAGTCCTACCGTGTCGGCGGCGACGCGCAGGTGGTTGTTGCCGCGTTGACGGTGGCCAGCGTCAGCATCGACCGTGCCCGGTCCGCGCGCGGTCCGGTTGCCCGCATAGGCCGCTCGGCAATGGCCTTGTACCTGCGTCTTGCCAGACGCCTCGACCGGCGACCCGACGCCGGGCGGACGCGGCGCCCGACGCGCTGAGTTGCGCGGCGACTGCGGGCGCTGAGTTGCGCGGCGACTGCGGGCGCCGCCATCTGCCAGCGGCAATGCAACTCGAGCCGGCGCAAGCGACCCCATTGCCGGCCTGATGGAACGCAAGCCGCGCAGCCTCGACAAATGGGCTGCGCGGCAGGTGCGCGACCGCGCAACGCGCGCGGCTCCGGCGTTGCAGGGCAAACAGGCGATCGCAAGTCTTGCATCGGCGCATGTTCACTTCTCTGCGGCTTTTGAATCGGCAGGCAGGAGGATAATCCAGCATTGTCCCTGCACAACTGCACCAAGCCCAAGACACGTTCCCCTGGAGAACCGACCTGATGAAACTGACCCTGACCTACGCCCCGATCGCCTGCTCCCTGGTGCCCTACATCCTGCTCACGGAGGCCGGCGCGGAATTCGAGACCATGCCGATCAATCTCGGAAAGGGCGCAAACCTCGATGCCGAATACCTGCGCATCAACCCGAAAGGCAAAGTGCCGGCGCTGATCATCGATGGCGCGGTGCTGACCGAAAACGTCGCCATCCAGATCTGGATCGCGCGCCAGTTCCCGACGGCACAGCTCATGCCTGCCGACCCATTGGACTACGTGCGCGCTGTTTCAGTCATGGCCTGGTGCGCGGCCGGCATCCATCCCAAACTGACCCAGCAGCAGCGGCCGGAACGCTATTGCGATCTGCCGGGGTCGGCTGACAATGTGCGTGCGCTGGGGTCGCATTCCCTGTTCGAACTATTTGAGATCGCCGACGACATGTTGGCGAACCGCGAGTGGTTCTGCGACCATTTCACCTGCGCCGACGCTTACTTTTACTGGTGTTTTCGACGCGGCTCCTTGTTCAAGCCCGATGTGTCCGGATTTGAACATTGCATGCGCCACATGCAACGCATGGAAGGGCGTTCCAGTGTGCAAAAACTGCTGGCCTTTGAAACACGGGTGCAGGAAAACTTTGCCAAAGCGGCCTGAAATAAATCGGCCACGAACCCGCGCCCGCCGCGTCGGCAGGCACCCTTCCCCAGTATGACGCCCACCCCAAGCCGCATTTTCCACCGCAACCCGCAACACATTTATCCGGTTGCGGTGTCCGGCCACGGTATCACCCTGACCGACGCCGACGGCAAGACCTACATGGACGCCTCCGGCGGCGCAGCGGTGTCCTGCCTGGGCCACGGGCACCCCGACGTGCTGGCGGCCATGCATGCACAAATCGACAAACTGGCCTACGCGCACACCAGTTTTTTCACCACCGGGGTCGCCGAGGAACTGGCCGCTCACCTGATCGAGCGCGCGCCGGCCGGCATGAGCCATGTGTATTTCGTCAGCGGCGGGTCCGAAGCCATGGAGGCGGCGCTCAAGATGGCGCGCCAGTACTGCGTCGAGATCGGCCAGCCGCAGCGGACTGATTTCATCGCGCGGCGCCAGAGCTATCACGGCAACACGCTCGGCGCGCTGGCCATCGGCGGCAATCAATGGCGCCGCGCGCCGTTCGCACCGATCCTCATCGAAGCCACGTATGTGTCGCCGTGCTACCCGTATCGCGAGCAGGCGGCAGGCGAGACGCCGGCGCAATACGGCCTGCGCCTGGCGGCCGAACTCGAAGCCGCCATCCACGCGCGCGGCGCCGACCGGGTAATCGCCTTTGTCGCCGAAACCGTCGGCGGCGCCACCGCCGGCGTGCTGGTCCCGGTGCCGGGCTACTTCAAAGCCGTGCGCGAGGTCTGCGACCGCCATGGCGTGCTGCTGATCCTCGATGAAGTCATGTGCGGCATGGGCCGCACTGGCACCCTGCATGCCTGTGAACAGGACGGCGTGGTGCCCGACCTGATGGCCATTGCCAAGGGCCTGGGCGGCGGTTACCAGCCGATCGGCGCGGTGCTGGCGCAAAAGCGCATCGTCGAGGCGATGGGCAGCGGCAGCGGATTCTTCCAGCATGGTCACACCTACCTGGGCCATGCCGTCGCCTGCGCTGCGGCGCTTGCCGTGCAGAAGGTGATCGAGCGCGACGGGTTGCTGGCGCAGGTGCGCGCGCGCGGCGCGACCCTGGTGCGTCTGCTCGAGAAGGCGTTCGGTGCGCACCCGCACGTGGGCGACATGCGCGGCCGTGGCTTGTTCCATGGGATTGAACTGGTGCTCGATCGCACCAGCAAACAACCCTTCCAGCCGGTGAAAAAACTGCACGCGCACATCAAGAAGGAGGCGATGGCGCGCGGCCTGATGGTCTACCCGATGAGCGGCACCGTCGACGGCAACCAGGGCGACCATATCGTGCTGGCGCCGCCTTTCATCACCAGCGAAGCGGAGCTCGACGCTATCGTCGAACGCCTGCGCGACTCGATCGACGCGGCCATCCGCGCATGCAATTAAACCGCACCAACAATCGAGAAGACATCAAGGATCGGGCGTATCGGTTCGCGTGGCGAAATCGGCAGATCGATCTCGCCTTGCCCGGCGAAACGTGAGCGGATACCTTCGAGGAAACCGGTATCCGGCGGTGACGCCGCCTCGAGCGCAGCGCGCAGGATTTGACGCGCCTCCTCCTCCATCGAGCGGTTGCTGCCGGCTGCGCGTACGCGCAGGCTGCGCTTGAGGGATTCGTCGAGGTCGCGAATGGTCAGTGTGGCCATGACAGGTCTCCAAGTCTGTCGGCATTGTATCCAATGCCATCATTGCCAGCAATCCGCTCACCCCGCATCGTTCAAGCCAAGGCATTCACCGCTGCGTTTCACGCAGAGCCGAAATACCGGAACCGCCAACGTGTCGAACGATTGCCATTGGCGCAGCGGCCCGCTCTGGATCGCCGGCGTCGACATCATCTCTGCGCCTGCGGCCGCACCGCGAACACCGCCACCGGCTGCGCCTTGCCCTTGAACCGCACTGCCCCGATCATTTCGACCGGCATGCGCTCGCCCAACGCGGCCTGGGTGTCGCCGTCGATCAGGATGTCGCGCCCGGCCTCCCTGGTGCGGGCTTCCGGACGCGTGGCCAGGTTGACGGTGTCGCCGATGCTGGTGCAAGTGGCGCGCGCTTCCGTGCCGGTGTAGCCGGCCACCATGTCGCCAGCGGCGATGCCGATGCCGATGCGGATCGCCGCCTTCTGCATGGCCGAGCGCTCGAGGTTGAACATGTCGATCATTTCCAGCATGTCGAGCGCGGCGCGCACCGCGGCCAGTTCCGGCAGGGCCAGAGGCAGCGGCGCGCCGAACACTGCCATCAGGCCGTCGCCGATCATCTGGTTGACCACCCCGCCTTGGCCGCTGATGGCGTCGAACATCGGGGCGTAGTAGCTGTTGAGCAGTTCGATGGTTTCCTCCGGCGTCTGTGCCTCGCACAGCGAGGTGAAGCCACGGATGTCGGAGAACATCACCGTGCCGCGCAAGCGGCGCCCGCCGAGAGCGAAGCCGGATTGCTGCAAATCCTCCGCCACCTCGGAAGTGGCGAAGCGACGCACTATGTCCTTCTGCTGGTCGCGCAGGCGCTTTTTTTCCAAGCTGGAGCCCGCGCGAGCCTTGAGCAATATGGCGTTCACCGGCTTGGGCAGGTAGTCGTCGGCGCCCAGCTCAATGCAGCGCATTCGATCGCCTCGACGCCGGTGCCGGCGAGGTCCGCCCGATAGCCCATCTGCTGCAACAGGCGCAAGGCGAGCTTCTGGTTGACAACGTTGTCTTCGGCCAGGAGCGTCCACCACCAGAATGCGCCGGCCGGCAAGCGCCGGCTGCTGGCCGATGTTCCAATTTCGACTAAAATTGCATGAACTTTCAATTAAAAAGCAGTCATGCTTGCCACAGATTCAGATTCAGTCGAGTCATTACGGGGTGCGGCCGCACATCTCGCGGACGGACTGCGCCCTGGGCAGGTGTACCGGCGTGAGGATCTGGCTCGCATGTCGAATGCGGTGGACCGTCACCTGCGTGAACTGGTCGCGTCCGGGAGGCTGAAGAAGCTGGCGCAGGGGCTCTATCACGCGCCGCGGCAGTCCAGCTTCGGCCCGTTGCCGCCAGAAGATGCGGACGTGGTCGGCGGTTTCCTGCGCGACAAGGATTTCCTGGTGTTTTCTCCCTCGGCCTACAACGCAGTCGGCCTT
>JAYVST010000206.1:0-8652 GCA_043775255.1 Burkholderiales bacterium | reverse complement strand
CCGGAGTCCCGGCCGACGCGACCCTGCCAACCTCAAGCCGGCTCGCCCGGCGCCCGGCCGGCCAGCAACACCATGTCGATCATGGCGGCATTGTTGCCGAGGTCGCGGGTTTCCTGGTAGCCGGAGGCGGTATGCGCGGTCAGCGCAAGTTCGCGTGACGGAAATTCCATGACCGACAGGAGCGCGGGCGCCCAGTTGCCGGCGACCGTGCGCACCTGATCGGACAGCGCCAGGTAGCGGCCCTGATGTTCGCGCACGGCCAGATCGATGCGTGTGCGGAACTGCTCGAAGGCCGGACGGTTGACCACGCGCGTGTCGGCGATGGCGATCACCGGTGCGGCCTCGCGGCCGACATAGTGCGAGGCGGCGATGCCGTCGACGATGACAATGTCGAACATCGCGCAGTTGCCCCGTTCGACTTCAAGTTCGCGATATTCCTCCGACGACATCATGGCCGCAGCGTCGGCCCGGCGCGCGAACTCCACCAGAAGGATGCGCGGTGGATGCCAGCCGCCTTGAACGACCTCGGGCTCCTGCCCGGCGGCGAGAAAAATGCCATGGTGCCGTTTCACGCACGCGCGAAACTTGGCTCGATACCCATCGTACTTTTCGCGGTTGATGACGCGAATGTCGGCTATCAGGAACGCGGGCATGGTATTGATTGGATCACTCGCAATCGCCGCTGTTGCCACGGCGCCGTTCGATCCGGGTCAGGTGCGGGCTTGTGCTGCAGGTCGGGACACGGGAATATTGAACCCTAACCCCGAAAAGAACGAGTCTAAGGACTATCCACTCCGGAAAACCGGAAATAAGTCACACTCCCGCAAAGATTATTCGCATGCCGCCTATGCCGCCTACGCCGCCTTGGTGTTGCGCAGGCGGATATGCAGTTCGCGCAGCTGCTTTTCGTCCACCTCGGAAGGGGCCTGGGTCAACAGGCACTGTGCGCGCTGGGTCTTGGGAAAAGCAATGACGTCGCGGATCGACTCGGCGCCGGTCATCATGGTGACCAGCCGGTCGAGGCCGAAGGCAATACCGCCATGCGGCGGCGCGCCGTAGCGCAGGGCGTCGAGCAGGAAGCCGAACTTCTGCTGCGCCTCTTCCGCACCGATGTTGAGCGCACGAAACACCTTGCTTTGCACTTCCTCGCGGTGGATACGCACCGAGCCGCCGCCCATTTCCCAGCCATTGAGCACCATGTCATACGCCTTGGCGGTAGCACGGCCCGGATCGGTGCCGAGATACTCTTCGTGACCGTCCTTCGGGGCGGTGAACGGATGATGCATGGCGTTCCAGCGCTTTTCGTCTTCGTCGTACTCGAACATCGGGAAATCGACCACCCACAACGGCTTCCAGGCATCCCCGGTCAGGTGATTTTTCTCATGGCCGATCTTCACCCGCAGCGCGCCCAGCGCGTCGTTGACCACCCGGGCGCGGTCGGCGCCGAAGAAAATCAGGTCGCCGTTTTGCGCACCGGTGCGTTCAATGACGGCCGTAAGCGATGCCGGCGAGAGATTCTTGACGATGGGAGACTGCAGGCCGGTCTCGTTGGGCTGCGACGCGTCGTTGACCTTGATGTAGGCCAGGCCCTTGGCGCCGTAGATCTTGACGAACTCCGTATAGGCGTCGATCTCGCCGCGTGTAAGCGCCGCGCCACCGGGCACCAGCATGCCTGCGACCCGCCCGCCCGGCGTGCCGGCGGGGCCGCTGAACACCTTGAAAGCGACATCCTGCATCACATCGGTAAGCTCGGTGAACTTGAGCCTCACGCGCAGGTCGGGCTTGTCCGAACCGTACAAGGCCATGGCTTCGCCGAAGGGCATGACCGGAAACGGGTTCGCCAGTTCGACCCCGATCCCCTCCTTGAATACGGCGCGGATGAGGCCTTCGAAAATGTCGCGAATCTCGCCTTCGGTGAGAAACGAGGTTTCACAGTCGATCTGGGTGAATTCGGGCTGGCGATCGGCGCGCAGGTCTTCATCGCGGAAACACTTGGTGATCTGGTAGTAGCGATCGAAGCCCGACACCATCAGCATCTGCTTGAACAATTGCGGCGATTGCGGCAACGCGAAGAACATGCCGTCATGCACGCGCGAGGGCACCAGATAGTCGCGCGCCCCCTCGGGCGTGGACTTGGTCAGCATCGGCGTTTCGATGTCGACGAACCCGAGCGCGTCAAGATGGCGGCGCACCGCCATCGCGACCTTGTAGCGCAGCATCAGGTTCTTCTGCATGATGGGGCGGCGCAGGTCTATCACCCGGTGCTCCAAGCGGACCATCTCGTTTAGGTTGGTGTCGTCGATCTGGAACGGCGGGGTCACCGCCGCGTTTAGAATTTCAAGTTCATGCGCGACGACCTCGATTTCGCCCGAGGCTAGCTTGGGGTTGACCAGATTCGCTGCGCGCCGGATCACCCGGCCGATCACCGCTACGACATACTCGCCGCGAATCTTCTCGGCCGCCGCGAAGACCTCCTTGCGGTCCGGATTGCACACCACCTGCACGATGCCTTCGCGGTCGCGCAGGTCGATGAAGATGACGCCGCCGTGGTCGCGCCGGGTGTTGACCCAGCCCATCAGGGTTACGGTCTGGTCAAGGTGGCGGGTGTCGATCTTCCCGCAGTATTCGGTGCGCATGGCTACGGCTTTCAGTCGATCAGGGAGTGGGGTCGGCCGGCCCCGGCTTGCGGCCGTTGGTTCCCGGCGCTACCACCCCCATCGAAACGATGTACTTGAGGGCGGCGTCGACGCTCATGTCGAGTTCGACCACTTCGCGCTTGGGCATGATGAGGAAAAACCCCGAGGTCGGGTTTGGCGTGGTGGGCACATACACGCTGACGTGTTCGCCCGGCAGGTGCTCGATCACGCCCGCGCCGGGCGCACCGGTAAGGAAGGCGATGGTCCAGGACCCCTGGCGTGGATACTGCACCAGCACCGCCTTGCGGAACGCCTGGCCGTTGGGCGAGAGGATGGTGTCGGAGACCTGCTTGACGCTGGAGTAGATGGTGCGCACGATGGGAATGCGCGCGAGCAGCATTTCCCACCATCTCACCAGTCGTTCGCCGATGAAATTGGCGACCAGCATGCCGGTGGCGAATACCAGCAGCAAAACCACGATCAACCCGAAACCGGGGATATGGTAGCGCGCGATGAATTGTTCGATGCCATCGGGAATCGCCCACTCCGGCAACACGCCATCCATGGTGTTCACCAGGAAGCGCACCAGCCACAGCGTGACCGCAAGCGGCACCCACACCAGAAGGCCGGCGATGAAGTAGCGTTTCATGGTTTGTCCAGGCGTGCGGAGATGGTCTCGGTCAGGCCGCCTTGCTGGCGCCGCCCGACGACGAACTGCCCGCCGCCGGGGTAGCTGCCGGCGCAGCCGCCGGCGTCGCCGTCTTGTTCTCGCTTGCGCCGGATTTGCCCTCGCCTGTCCCGGATTTGCTCTCGCCCGCCTCTGCCTTGCTGTCGGATTTGGCTTCGCCGGTGGCGGACTTGTCGGCAGACTTCGCGGTGTCGCCGTCGGCGGGTTTCTTGGCGTCTTTCTTGGCGCCATCGCGGAAATCGGTCACGTACCAGCCGCCGCCCTTCAATTGAAAGCCGGCGGCGGTGACCTGCTTCTTGAAGTCTTGCGAGCCGCAGGACGGGCAGGCGGCGATCAGAGGATCGCTCATTCTTTGCAGAAAGTCCTGCGCATGCCCGCAGTCTTCGCAGCGGTAAGCATAAATCGGCATCACTTTTCTCCAAAAAGTCGTGGAAAAACAAAAGCCTGCGAGTATAGCGCAAAACAGCAAAACTGCGGCTTGGCAAGCGCCATCTTTGTCAAATCCGGCCCCACGGGGCGGACAGGACAGTTTTCGCGGGCGTGGCGTAGCGACGGGTTGACGGCGTAGCGTAGCGGCGGATTAACAGCGCGGCGTAGCGGTGGGTTGACGGCGCAGCGACGCCGGTCAGGACTCGGCCACCGCATCACCCCAGGGCGACATGATTTCGGTGCAACCGGTGTTCATGTCGCCCACCCGCATCACCCCCGCAGGGCAGGCGTAGGCATACGGATACACCGTGCGGCGCGCGCTGCTGGTGGGAAATGCGCCACCCAGGGCGGCAATCACCTCTGCCGACAGTGCGCTGTCGGCCACGACTTTTCCACCGCCACTCATGTCGATGCGCCCCTGATGGAACGCTTCTTCGAGTGTCATGCCGTGGTCGGTGATGAATGAACTCAGTTGCAGCACGGTGCCAAGAATCTTGCGCCCCCCGGAGGCGCCCAGTGCGAAACGCCGGCCGTCGGCGGTTTCACCCAGCACCGGGCAATAGTTGCCGAGACAGCGCTTGCCCGGCGCGAGGGAATTCGGCTTGCCCGGTTCGGGGTCGAACCACATGATGCCGTTGTTCATCAACAGGCCGGTCGAAGGCGACACCACCCGCGACCCGAAAATCGACAGGAGCGTCTGCGTCACCGCGCACATGTTGCCGTGCCGGTCGACCACGCTGAAGTGCGTGGTGCAGGTGGGGGCCGTCGGCGATTCGTTGTCGCCCATGCCTTCGAGTCGCGCGCAGAAGCCGTCATCGAGCGCGCGCGCATAGGCCACGTAACTCTGCGCGCCGGGTCCACCGCGCACCGGATCGAGGCCGGCAGCGAGCGACTCGACACAGCGCGCGAAGGTGGGACCGCCGGTCATGCCGGGCACGGCAAATAGTCGTCCACCGCGATACGGCATTGCCAGCGGTTCGACAAATTCAGCGCGATACGCCGCGAGATCGGCCGCCGCAAGGCAGCCGCCCTTGTCGCGCACATCCGCGACCAGCGCGCGCGCCACGTCGCCAACATAGAACTCGGCCGCGCCGCCCGCGGCGATGGCGCGCAGCGTGGCGGCAAACGCCTTCTGGTCGAGGTGCTTTTCCAGCACCGTGGTCCAGGCGCCCATGATGGGCCATTTGCCGTCTTCGAGGAACATCGCTGCCGCATCCGCGTCTTCGGCCAACGCACGCGCCGAGGAAGCGGTGACAAGCGCCGAATACCAGTCCACGATCAGACCGGCGTCGGCATACGAGATCGCCGGCGCCAGCAGATCGCGCCACGGCATGCGGCCGAAACGCTCGTGCGCCAGACCCATGCCCGCCACCACGCCGGGGACCGCGATCGCCGTCGCGCCCTGCACGTTGCGGTCGCCCGCCACCAGCGGCCAGGGGAAGAATTCCGAGACCCGGCCGTCTCCGGTGAGCGGATAGTCGGCAGGGTTCAATTCCATCGGTGAGCGCATGCCGAAATCGATCGCGTAGGCACGCGCTTGGTCGGCGCGCCAGATGGCCATGCAGCCGCCGGCGGCCGGGCCGCTCATCCACGGCTCGACCACGCCGAGGGCAAACGAGGTGGCGACTGCCGCATCCATCGCATCCCCGCCTGCGCAGAGCACCGCAGCGCCGGCCTCGGCGGCGCGACGATGCTGGGCTGCGACCACCCCGCCGCGGGTAGCGATCACGGCCTTGCGGACGATCTGGGAATTGGAAAAGTTGTCCTGCATGGCGAGCATCAATCCTGATGTTGCGTTCAATGGCGCCGCAGCCGCGCTTTACCCATGCGCCTTCGCATGGCGCACCACATCGGCGTGCGTTGCGAACCAGACGCCTTCACGCGAGCGCATATGGCGGATCAGTTCCTCGAGAATCCAGATGCGCGAGCGGTAGCCGCTGATGTGCGGATGCATGGTGAGCTGAAACAGGCCGCCTTCTGCATGGGCTGCGTCGAACTCGCGCCTGAAGATGTCGAACACATCCGTCGGCGGGGTGTATGGGCGCAAGCCGGCAAAGCGGTTCATGTTGAAGTACACGGCATCGTCGCGGATCCATTCCACCGGCAGCTCGACCACGCCGGTGTTCTCACCGTCCTGCAGGAGCTCGTAGCAATCGACATCGGCCATCAGCGATGAGTCGTAGATCAGGCCCATCTCGCGGGTGATGGCCAGCGTGTTGGGGCTGAAGTCCCATGAGGGCGTGCGGATGCCAACCGGGCGCACCCCGGTGACCTTTTCCAGCGTGTCCGCCGCGCGCATCTGCAGGTCGCGCTCGGCCGCAAGCGGCAGCACCGAGTTGCGCTCGTGGATCCAGCCGTGCACGCCGACCTCATGCCCTTCGGCCACCAGGCGGCGCTGCTCGTCCGGATACAGCAAGGCCGTGACCGCAGGCACGAAGAAGCTCGCCTTGACGCCGTGCCGCTTGAGAATGTCGAGAATCCGCGGCACGCCCTGGCGGTTGCCGTACTGGCCCTGCGACAGCTTGCCGATGGAATCGCCGCCTTCGCGCAGTTCGTTGGTTTCGTGATCGGAATCGAACGACAGCGCCACCGCGCAGCGCGCGCCGCCCGGCCACTGCGCGGGCCGCAACGCGCGCCCGGCGCGCACGTGGCCGACAATGCCGCGCCATTGCGCTTCCGGCCATTGCCAGGGTTCAAGTTTTTCGCCACTCATTTCTTCGCCGCTCCTATGCGTCGTGCGACATCGAGTGTGACGGCGGATTCGCGCGCCACAAAGCGTGCGAAATCCTCCGGTCTGGACGCCACCGCTTCGAGCCCCAAGGTGTCGAATTGCTGGCGTACCTCGGGGTCATTCATCGCCTTGGCCATCTCGGCGTGCAAACGCGCGGCCAACTCCGGCGCGGCGCCCGCAGGCAGCCACAGACCGAACCAGTTGACGACATTGAAGTCCTTGATGCCCGCCTCCTGCATGGTCGGCACCTCCGGCATGCCTTTCCAGCGCTTCGGCCCGGTGACCGCCAACGCGCGCAGCCGGCCCGATTGCACATACTGCAACGCGATCTGGGTACCTACAAAGAACATGTCGACTCGCGCGCCGACGAGATCGCTGAATACCTCGGCTACGCCCTTGTAGGGCACCATCAGGATGTCGCTGCCGGTCATGGCCTTCATGACTTCGGCCGGAATGTGGCTCGCGGTACCGATGCCGGCCGAGGCGTAGCTGAGCTTGCCGGGATCCTTCTTCGCCAACAAGATCAATTCCTGGACGTTTTTCGCCGGCAGCCCCGGATGCACAACCAGCGCCTGGCCGAAGTTCTGCGCCGCCTGCGTCACATGGGTGAAGTCGCGCACCGGATCGTAGGGCACGTTCTCGGAAAACGGCGGGATGTTGGTGTGCGAGGCGGTAGTGAACAACCAGTGGTAGCCGTCCGGCGGCTGCTTGGCCAGATAGGCCGTGCCGACAATGCCACCGGCGCCGGCGCGGTTTTCCACCACCAGCGGCTGGCCCAGCGCGGCAGCGAGCTTCGGTCCGATCATGCGGATGATCAGGTCCGGCGGACCGCCGGCCGGCGAAGGCACCACCACCTTGATGGGGCGGTTCGGCCAGTCGCGCGGGACCGGTTGCGCCTGCGCGGGCAATGTTGCCGCCGCCGCAGTTGCCAGCGCCAAAGCGGCAACGAGATGCCTGCGTGACTTCGTCATGTGGGTTCGCCCTGCCATCAATGCGATCGCAGCCATCAAAGCATCACCTGCTTGCCATCACGCGACGAAGCGAGAATCGCTTCCAGCACGGCGACGTTGTGCACCTCATCGCCGCCCGTGACAGCAATGGCGCGCTTTTCCATCACCGCGCGGGCAAAATTCTCAAGCTCGGCGCGCTCGGTGCTGGTGTCCTCGAAAGTGATGGTCACGGGTTTTTGCTTGACGGTGATGTTGTCGCGGTCGAGTGCGCAGTAGCGCATCTGCCAGGTGGTGAGGTGCTCCACGTCGCCCACCTCCGCCCAGCCGTTGGCGCCGAACACCTGCATGCGCCAGGTCTCGCCGGTGGCGATCACGGTGCCGAGATAGCCGGTGGCCCCCGACGCGAAGCGGAACAACATCGACGTGGTGTCATCCATGCCGAAATCCTGCGCCAGCCGGAAGCTCTGCGCGGTGACGGCCTCGATGTGCCCGGCCAGGTAAAGCATCGCGTCAACCACATGCACGCCGCGCCCGGTCATGCCGCCGGCCGGCGCCTCGTCGCGATCATGGCGCCAGTGGCCGCGCGGAAAACGGTAGGCCGAGGGGCCGCAGAAGTTGCCTTCGATATGCAGGAGCCGTCCCAGGCGCCCGTCCTCCAGCATGCGACGGATTTCAAGCAAGGCGGGCTGGAAGCGCCAGTTGTAGCCCACCGCCACCGTGACACCCCGCTCGCTGCAGGCAGCCACCGCCCGCCCGGATTCAGCCACAGTGAGCCCCAGCGGCTTTTCGGTGAACACCGGCTTGCCGGCATGCGCGGCAGCGATGATCTGATCGGTGTGCTGCGAATGCGGCGTGGCCAGCACTACGGCGTCGATGTCCGGATCGGCCAGCACCTGCGCATAGCTCTCCAGCATGCGAATTCCCTGACGCGCAGCGAAATCGGCAGCCATGGCCGGCGTGCGGGTGGCGCCGGCAGTGAACCTGATGACCTCGCTCCTGCCCTGCACGCAATTGACGAGGTTTTGGCCCCAAAGGCCCATGCCGACAATGGCTGCGCGAATCATGCTGTCGATCGAATCCGGGGAAAAGCAAAAAAGGTGAGTTTGAGCGGCATCGTGGTCTAGCAGCCTGTCGGACTTGGGGCGTCGAAAGCGAAAATCGGCCCCAGCGAGGACAGTTTTTGCCGCATTCGCAGTCCCATAGCCCGGCTATGGGACA
>JAYVST010000205.1:0-1655 GCA_043775255.1 Burkholderiales bacterium | reverse complement strand
CAACGTCCGGCGCAGTACCTTAGCGCCGTGCCAGGCGCACCGGACCGCGGGTGCGCACGGCAAGCTTGCTTTTCTTGGCCGCAGGGCCGCGAGTGATCTGGCGACCTTTGGGAGTTGCCTTTGCCTTGACGCTCAGCGTCGGCGCCCGCAGGGCTGCCGTCGTGATGTTCGGGCCCTTGGGCGCCGCTGCGCTGGTTTCGAGGGTAAGTTTTTGGCCGGGACGCAGGGTATCGCCGGTGAGCTTGTTCCAGCGCTTGATGTCGGCCACCGCCAGGCTGAACTTGCGCGAAATCGCCATCAGCGTGTCGCCGCGGGCCACTGTATGGCTGGTACGGACGGTTTTTTCTTCCGCTTCAACGGCCGCACGGTCGATGGTCGAGGGCAGCAACTGGACCTGCGCGGTTTCGTCAGGGCGCTGCACCAGCAGGGTATGGCCGGTGCCGACGCGCGAACGCCCCGAAATCCCGTTGATGCTCTTCAACGCCGTCAGGTCCATGCCGAAGCGGGCGGCGATGCGGTCGAGAGTCTCGCCGGCCTTGAGCAGATAGGTCTGCCATGTCGACAGCGGCTTGTCCTGCTGGCTTTGCAGATTGGACTTGAACGTCTCGACCTTGTCGGCCGGCAGCACGAGGACCGGGCGATTGGCGCCCGGGATCACCGGCCGGTTGTGCGAGGGGTTCAAGGCGATGAAATCCTCGACCGGCATCTCGGCTAAGCGGGCGGCCATCTTGACATCGATGTCGCGCGTCTTCACAACCGTGCCGAGGTAGGGGGCATTGGGCACGTCCGGCAGGCTCATCGCAAACAGTTCGGGACGCATGACGATGTTCTTGATCGCCTGCAGCTTGGGCACATAGCCGGCGGTCTCGACCGGCATGCGCAAACTGGCGTAGTCGGTCGGCTCACCCTTGGCGCGCGCCTTCTCGATCGCGCGCGAGACCGCGCCTTCACCCCAGTTGTACGCCGCCAGCGCAAGCTGCCAGTCGCCGAACATGGTGTGGAGCGTCTGCAGGTAGTCGAGCGCAGCGGTGGTCGAGGCGAGCACGTCGCGGCGGTCGTCGCGCCACCAGTCCTGCTGCAAATTGAAGCGCTTGCCGGTCGAAGGAATGAATTGCCACATGCCGGCGGCCTGGGCCGGCGAAACCGCGCGCGGGTTGTAGGCCGATTCCACCAACGGCAAGAGGGCCAGCTCGGTGGGCATGCCGCGTTTTTCGATTTCCTCGACGATGTGGAAGAGGAAAGGGCGGGCGCGCTCAAAACTGCGCCGCAGGTAATCCGGCCGCGCTGCGTACCACGCGGTCTTGTCTTGCGCGGCTGCGGTGGCCAGTGCCGGAATGGCAAAGCCATTGCGCATGCGTTGCCACAGATCAACCGGTGCACGGCCGCTGACGTCGACATTGCCGATCTCGGCCTGCAGGATTTCCTGCGGCACAATATCCACTGCGGCCAACTTCGGCGCTGCCGCCGGTGCACCTTCGACCACGTCGACGGACTTGGTCAACGGGACACTGCCGCAGGCCGCAAGTGCCAGCGGACCTGCCAACAATAGAATCCTTGCCGCTGCCTCTAGTCGGTGCATGCGGTCCCCCTCTTTTTTAGAATGTGAATGGTACTTGCAGATGCTCATGTTGTCAATTGGCGGTTTATTGCAATCA
>JAYVST010000204.1:0-3976 GCA_043775255.1 Burkholderiales bacterium | reverse complement strand
GAGATCCAGCCGTCGGCGCAACGGAAGGTGGAGGCGCCCGGGCTGCCCGAAAAGCCGCGATTGCCCACCCTGGCCGCGTCGCGCCCGGTGACCCCGGCGCGCGCGGCCTCCGGCCACATCAATTGCAGCCCCGCCTGCGCCATGGAAATGTCCAGGTAGGCGCCGACGCCCTTGCGGAAACGGCGCAGCAGCGCCGCCAGCAAGGCCTGGGCAGCGATCATGCCGGTGGCTGTATCGATCACCGGAAAACCCACCTTCACCGGGTCGTCATCTTCGGCGCCCTGCATCATGCCCATGCCGATGGCGGTCTGCACCACGTGGTCGTAGGCGGCACGCTGCCCCCACTCGCCCTCCTGGCCGAAGCCCGAGATCGAGGCGTAGACGATGTCCGGCTTGAGGGCTTTCACCGCCGCGTAATCGAAGCCCAGACGCGCCACCGCGCCGGGACGGAAGTTCTCGATGAAGACGTCGGCCGTTTTCACCAGCGCGCGCAGGGCCGCAGTGCAGCGCGGGTGCTTGAGGTCGATGGCGAGCGATTTCTTGCCGCCGTTGATGGCGGCAAAGCCGATCGAGATGCCGTCGTCGAGCCTGTCGGCGGCACGGCCGCGCAGGATGTCGCCGGTATGCGGGTTCTCCACCTTGATCACCTCGGCGCCTTCGAGCGCCAGGTAGTGCGAGGCGGTGGGCCCGGCGATCACGTGGGAAAGATCGATAACGCGAATGCCTTCGAGTGAATTCAGTGACATGGTCTATTCCGCCCTGGCGCCGGAGATCTGGATCAGCCGGGCCCACTTGACCGACTCCGTTTTCATGAAAGCCGCGAATTCCTCGGGCGATACCGACACCTCGACCTCGGCGCCACCGGCCTGGTACTGCGCGCGCAGGCTCGCGTCGGCCATTGCCTGCCGGGTTGCGGCGAACAATTTCGCGATCACGGGCGCCGGGGTACCCGCCGGCGCCCACAGCCCGCCCCAGCTTTCCTGCACGTACAAGTCGTCGCCGTACAGCTCTTTCATCGTCGGCACCTCCGGCAGCGAAGGCAGGCGTTTGGCGCCGGTGATTCCCAGCGCACGCGCCTTGCCCGCCTTGACATGCGGAACACCGGTGCCGGAGATCGGAAAGGCGAACTGGATTTGCCCACCCAGAAGGGCCGGCATGATTTCGACCGACCCGCGATACGGCACATGGGTCGGCCCGAGCTTGAGCAGGCTGGCGAAGGTGGCGCCGGCGATATGCGCAGCGGTGCCGATGCCGCCCGAACCGTAGTTGAATTGCCCCGGTCTGGCGCGGATCGCGTCCTCGAGTTCCTTCGCGCTTTTGTAGGGAGAATCGGTCGGCACGATCAGCACCGTGGGCGCGGTGTTGGTGACGGTGATGGCTACGAAGCTTGTCTGCGGATCGAATTTGGCGGCCGGGCGCAGGATCTTCTGTACCAACTGGGAAACCGATCCGGCCAGCAGCATGTAGCCGTCCGGCGCCGCCTGCGCCACCACCTCGGCGGCGACAATGCCGGCGGCGCCGACCCGGTTTTCCACCACCACCGGTCCGCCGAGTGCCTCGGCCAGCTTCGGCGCCAGCTGGCGCGCCTGCACGTCCGGCCCGCCGCCGGCGGCGAACGGCACGATGATCTTTACCGGGCGCGACGGAAAGGGTTGGGCCGCGGCACCAAACGAGGCCAGCCCCAGCATGCCAGCCGCCACCAGTCGGACCGAGTACATGAAAATCTCCTCTCGCGCTTTTGTTGACCAAACAACCAGGCGCCCAAGTTTAAGCCGCTGACGGCCCTGCATGCAAACAGCCGGCGTCAAGCTGCATTGACGCATCAAGCGGCACCCGCCACACTTCGCCCTTACCCACCCTGCGGTGTTGATGGAGACAGAATGGACACGCGCCAAGCCGTCACCGGCCCGATGTGCTGGACGCATGCAAGCGTAGGCCAGCCCAAGCTGTTTTCGTTGCCGCTCGACGCGCCGGCGCGCGGCGAACTGGCGGCGGCGGTCAAACGCCTCTCCGCAGCCGCTCCGCTTGACACGCGGCAGCTGCCCGGCCGCGCCGGATTCGACCTGCCGGCCTTGAACCGCCGCATCGAGCGCGCGGTTGACGAGGTGAAGAGCGGCCGCGGCTTCGCCCTTCTCACGGGTCTGCCATGCGAAGGCCTGACACAGGCCGAATTCACCGCCGCCGCCTGGATCATCGGCACCCGCTTCGGCCATGCGCTGTCGCAGAACGCGCATGGCGACCTTGTCACCGAAGTGATCGACGCCAGCGCCGCCGACGCCACCCCGCGCATGTACCGCAGCAACCTGGAACTGCGTCTGCACAGCGACATCACGGCGATGATCGCCTTGGCCTGCCGGCAGCCGGCAGCAAGCGGCGGCTTGTCCTTCCTCGCCTCGGCCGCCACCATCCACAACGAAATCCTGGCGCGCGCGCCGCACCTGCTGGAGCCGCTTTACAACGGCTTTCACTACCACCGGCTCGGCGAGGAGGGGGCGGGCGAAGAGCCCACCACGCCATACCGCACGCCAGTGTTCGCCTTGCGATCGGGGCAACTCTCCTGCCGCTACCAGCGCGCCGGCATCGCCGCCGGCCACAAGGGCCGCGGGTTACCTCTCACCGACCTGGAAATCGAAGCCCTCGACCTGTTCGACGAGATTGCGAAGGCGCCTCACAACCGCGTCGAGTTCACCCTCAATCGCGGCGACATGATGATCGTCAACAATTACGCGGTGCTCCACGCGCGCACCGGCTTCACCCAGTTTCCCGAACCGGAACGCGCGCGTTGCCTGGTGCGGCTGTGGCTGGACGCCCCCGGCTTTCGCGATGTGCCGGCGGAATTCAACCTGATGACCGCCAACGGCATCCCGCCGCAGCCCGGACGCGAATGCACCTACGACTTCAAAGCGCTCTACGCCGACGACCCGCGCGCCTCCGGCGGCGTGCCCAGGCTTGAAAACGCCCCAGGATAGCGATCGCCCCGCCATGCAAAGACGCACCCTTATCAAATCCGCCGCCGCGCTCGCCGCAGCATCTTCCACGCGGGTCCGCGCCCAGGCTGCCTGGCCCAATCGCCCGGTCAAACTAGTGGTGCCTTTCGGCGCCGGCGGCGCCACCGACATCATCGCCCGCCTGATCTCGCAGAAGCTTTCCGAGCTGTGGAACCAGAGCGTGTTAGTCGACTACAAACCCGGCGCCGGAACGGTGCTGGGCACCGACTTCGTCGCCAAGTCAGTGCCCGACGGCTACACCATGGGCATGGTGATCACCGCCCACGTGATCAATCCCAGCCTGCGTACCGCGATGCCCTTCGACACCGTCAAGGACCTCTCCGGCGTCTCGCTGGTGGCGATCTCGCACATCCTGCTCTCGGCCACGCCGGGCCTTGCGGCCAACAACATCCGCGAACTGATCGCACTGGCGAAAAAGGAGAAACTCTCCTACGCCACACCCGGCACCGGCACCTCGATGCATCTGGCCGGCGAACTGCTCAAGACCGCCGCCGGCATTGACTTGACCCACGTGCCCTACAAGGGCGGCAGCGCTGCCTATCCCGACGTGATCGCCGGCCGCGTGGCCCTGCTGTTCGACCCGATGTTCGCCTCGATGGGCCATGTGAAGGCCGGGCGCCTCAAACCCATCGCCATCACCTCGAACGAGCGCGCCGCCGGCAACCCGGAGATCGGCACCATCGCGGAGGCCGTGCCGGGCTTCGACGTGAAAAGCATTTCGGGCGTGGTGGTGCCAGCGGGCACGCCGCGCGAGATCGTACGCAAGGCCTCGGCCGACATCAGCCGCGTTATGGCCATGGCGGATGTCAAGGGTCGCATGGCAGAAGTGGGCATGGAGCCGGCGGCCACCACGCCGGAGGCGTTCGATGCGTTCGTCAGGCGCGAGATCGAGCGCTGGGCGCCGGTGGTGAAGGCGTCGGGGGCGCAGGCGGCGGATTGAGGCGGGTCGTCGAGGGTGAAATCCGGAC
>JAYVST010000203.1:0-1835 GCA_043775255.1 Burkholderiales bacterium | reverse complement strand
GCACAGATGAACGAGCGCCTGCAGAAAGATTACGACACAGCGCTGGCCTTGCGCGACGATGCAACGCTAATCGAAATCGGCGCCCATGCACCTGAGCTGATGAACTGGTACCGCGACAGCTTCTACGCGCAGGTGTTCTACGGCGGGCGGGTCGACGTGCGCACCAAGGAGTTGCTGCGCTATCGCCTCTCGATGACCCACGGTTGCGCCTACTGCAACCGCGGCAACAGCAAGGCCGCGGTCAAGGCCGGCGTGACCGAGGCGCAACTGACGCACATCATGGACGAGAACCATGCCGTGTTCGACGCGCGCGACCGCGCCGTGCTCAAACTCGCCGATCAGGTAGCGATGACCAATATGCATGGCCATCTGAACGGCCCGCTCTATGCCGAAATGCGTGCGCACTTCGACGACGCCCAGATTTTCGAGATCGGCATGACCGCCGGCATGCTCACCGGCATGGCCAAGTTCATCTTCGTCTACGACTTAGTCGAGAAAGAGGCCAACTGCCCGATCCGGCCGTTGGCCGAAGCCGCCTGAAGGAGGCGGCGAGAGGCTGCAAGAGACCGCAAGAAAGAACGGGGGAGAGCGGTCAGGCGCCCGCTTCGATCAGGGCGTTCGGCTCGTTGTCGACGATCAGCGGCGTCTCGAAATAGCGGATCACCGGCTCCGAGCCAACCATTTCCTTAATGCGCGCGCGCCATGCGGCGTCGTGGCCGCGTTGTGCTGCTTCGACCGAAGGCCACAAGTAAGCGCCGCCGGCCTGACCGTTCGCCGCGTCATACAAATAGTTCTTTCGCACAAGCTCGGTATTCGCGCGCCAGGCGGCGGCGGTGGCGTACATGCCGGCCACCACCTGCGCACGGGTGATGCCGGCGGGCAGGGTGAAAAGAACGAGTTCGGTGATCATCGTGGTTCTCCCGTGGCAGGTCGCAAGGTTCGTGATTCGGTTGGAAGCGCGGAATATACTTGGACACAGTGATGTTCCACCCATTGATTGACCGCCCGCGCGAGGCGGCCCACGAATCGTTCATCGACCAAGGAGAGTTGATCATGAAAGCAATGGCAATCGGGGCTGCAGCGGTCCTGCTGGGCCTGACGCTAGCGGCGGGGGTATCCGGCCAACAGGCGGCGCGGCCGCAGATCCAGACCACCAAGGTGCCTGGCACCGACGGCGTCTACGTGTTTCGCAACGGCGGTCACCAGGCGATGTTCGTCGTCACCCCCGACGGCGTCATCGCCACCGATCCGGTCGCCTATGGCCGGCCCACCGGCGGCAAGGCATATGTCGACGAGATACGCAAGGTCACCGACAAGCCGATCCGCTACGTGATCTACAGCCATCACCACTTCGACCACATTGCCGGCGGCAAGGCCTTGAAGGACGCCGGCGCCACCTTTGTCGCGCATCGGGCGGCATGGAAACGACTCAACGAGTTGCAGGATCCGCATACCGTGGTTCCCGATGAATCGGTGGGCGACAGCGGCCGGGTCATCACCCTGGGCGGCACCCGGCTAGAGCTCACCTACCACGGATTGAACCACTCCGATTCCACCCTGGTGATGCGCCTACCGAAGGAAAAAATCATCTTCGTAGTCGACACGCTACCGGTCGGCACCTTTCCCGGCCGTGGAATGATCGACTTCCATCCGTTCGAAACCGAGGCCTTCATGAAGCAGGTGCTGGTGATGGACTGGGAGACCCTGATTCCCGGCCATCCCGGCCCGGGCGATCGCCTCGGCACCAAAAAGGACGTACAGGAACAGTTGAACCTGCTGCAGGACGCTTCAGCGGAAATGAAAAAGCTGGGTCAGGAAGGCAAGTGCTGGGACCA
>JAYVST010000202.1:0-1723 GCA_043775255.1 Burkholderiales bacterium | reverse complement strand
ATTTCGGCGGCGAATCCGCAGGTGCGCATCGAATCATCGTAAATCACGGCGCGGCCGGTGGAACGGACCGCTTCGCACAGCCCGTCCTTGTCCAGCGGCAACAGCGTGCGCGGGTCCCATACCTTGACGCTTATCCTCTCGGCCTCGAGCTTTTCCGCGACGGCCAGCGCCTCAGGCACGGTATTGCCCACCGCGATCACCGTGACATCCGTGCCTTCGCGCTTGATCTCTCCAACCCCGAGCGGTATCGTGTAGAGCTCCTCCGGGACATCGCCACGCTGCCCGAGCACCATCGCCGGCGCCATGAAAAACACCGGATCATTGTCACGGATCGCGCTGATCATCAGGCCCTTGGCCTCGTAAGGCGTGGACGGCATCACCAGCTTGAAGCCCGCATGCAGCAAGTAGGGATACGGATTGTCGGAGTGCTGTCCCGCCTGCCCGCCGCGTGAACCGGAAACCATGACGGTGTAGGTGATGGGCAGCCGGGTTTGCCCGCCCAGCATCAGCGGCAGCTTGGCTGCCTGATTGACCAGTTGGTCGAATGCCACGTAGATCAGCGAAGGTACCTGGAATTGCACGATCGGGCGCAGACCGGCCATCGCCGCGCCGGTGGCGAATCCGGTAAAGCCGGCCTCCGAGATCGGCGTATCGATGACGCGTTCCGGCCCGTAGGCTTCCAGCAACCCGAGGGTCTCGCCGCGGATACCGCCACGAATGTCCTCGCCGATGATGAATATGTCGGGGTCGCGCGCCATCTCCTGCAGATAGGCCTCGTTCATCGCCTGCAAAAAGCGGAGCTTGCGCATCATTCGGCTCCTCGCGCCGGGATTCCGGGATAGGGGTCGCAGTAGACATGATCGTAGGCGGTCGAAATGTCGGGCCAGGGACTTTCCCGCGCAAACGCAACCCCTTCTTCCAGTTCGCGATCGATGGCGGCGTCGGCAGCGGCGCGCGCCGCCGCGGTCCAGAGACCATCCTCGACCATGCGACGCCCCCACGTTTCGACCGGGTCGCGCTTCTTCCATTCGTCCACTTCCTCCTTGGTGCGATACCTGGTCTTCATGAAACGTTCGGCCGTATAGTGCCCGACGAAACGGTAGCAGCGAAACTCCAGGAAGGTCGGACCGCCGCCCGCGCGTGCGCGCGCAACCGCCAGTGCGCTTGCCTTGTAAACCGCTTCGACGTCCATTCCATCGACGACTTCGCCCGGCATGCCGTAGGCTGCGGCGCGCTCGTAGGGGCTCACCTTGCTCGATTCGCCGATGGGGGTCGTGATGGCATACAGGTTGTTCTCGCACACGAATACCATCGGCAGGTTCCAGATCGCCGCCATGTTCAAGGATTCGTGCAGTACACCCTGGTTGATCGCGCCGTCGCCGAAAAAGGGCACCGCAATCCGGTCCCAACCTGCGCGCTTGAAGCGATAGGCGGCCCCGCACGCCATCGGTGCGCCTGCGCCCACGATGCCATTCGCCCCGTATATTCCAAGCCCTACGTCCGCGATGTGCATCGAGCCACCGCGGCCCCGGTTGTACCCGGTGGTCCGGCCGAGCAGTTCGGCAAGCATGAACCTGACCTTGCCGCCCTTTGCGATGATGTGGCCGTGCCCGCGATGGGTGCTGGTAATGACATCGTCGGGTCGCAATGCGGCGCAGACGCCGATCGCGACCGCCTCCTGCCCCACGTACTCGTGGCAGACGCCGGCGATCTCGTTGTCGTC
>JAYVST010000201.1:0-19218 GCA_043775255.1 Burkholderiales bacterium | reverse complement strand
AAAAATTGCGACACGCTTTGCTGACCGGTCGCCGTCAGCGACATCAACTGAAAATATGTCGCAAAAATCCCAAAAATCAACCACGACACTCTGGCGCGCCGAACAGCCATGCAACGACCTGCCGCCACTGCCGCCAGCGACCGAACTGGAAACTCGCGCCGTACTCAAGCAATGCATCCCGGCGCGGGCCGCACTGGCTGAATTGAAACAAACGGGGGAATTGGGGCCGCGCCTACAATGAAATTCAATCTTTGAGGGTTTCCCAATGAAACTGATTGCGCGTGTGTCGCTTGCTTGTCTGGCTCTTTGCGTCGGCCTTCCCGTCCTCGCCCAGGACTGGCCCGTCAAACCCGTCAAGTTCCTGGTTCCCTGGCCCGCCGGCGGCCTCAACGACGTGCTCGCGCGCACCATCAACGACCGCGTCTCCAAGAGCCTCGGCCAGACGGTGATCACCGATTTCCGCGCCGGTGCCGCCGGCCGCGTTGGCGTGGCGGAGATCGCGCGCGCGGCCCCGGACGGCTACACCATCGGCATGGGCAACCTCGGGCCGCTCACGATCTTCCCGACGCTGTACAAGCAGATGCCGTTCGACGTGAAGAGGGACCTGATCCCCATCACCATGTTCGCGGCTTCGCCGCTGGTGCTGGTGGCGCCGGCGGATTCGCCGATCAAAACGGCGCGCGATGTGGTCACATCGGCCAAGGCCAAGCCCGGGTTCTACAACTTCGCATCCGTCGGCCTGGGCAGCCCGGCGCACCTGACCTTCGAGATGCTGCGTACGCGCACGGGTATCGACCTGGTGCACATTCCATACAAGGGCACCAACGAGTCGATTCCGGCCATGCTGGCGGGGGACATCCATTCGATGTTCGACACGCTGCCGAGCCTCCTGCCTTTCGTGCGCTCGGGCAAGATGCGCGCGCTGGCGGTGACAACGTCGAATCGCGTGCCGCAATTACCTGATGCGCCGACCCTCAAGGAGCTTGGCCTGGGAGATGCGGAGGTAGTGACCTGGTATGCGCTGATTGCGCCGGCCGGCACGCTGCGGCCGGTGGTGGACCGGTTGTACAAGGAGTACACCGCCGCCGCGCAGTCGCCCGAGGTGCAGAAACTGCTTTCCGACCAGGGACTGATCTACCTGCCCAACACTTCGGCGCAGTTCCAGGCACGCATCGAAGAGGAAACGCAGCGCTGGGCCAGGCTGATCCGCGACAACAAGATCGAGGTGGCGCAATGAGCGCTAATCCGCAGGTCGCGACGCCAAGCGCGGCGCCGAAAGCTGCGGACCCGCGCTACCAGTCCGTCACCGGGCGCACGGCCTGGCTGCATGCCGACATGGCAGACGGGCGCGACTGGATTTTTCATTTCACGCCGACGGAACTCGAGGAACTGGACGCGGCGATGCGCGCCAATGCCGGCCGTGCGCTGACGGAGATCTCGCGTGAGTCATTCGCCATGCCCACGCTGTCAGCGCGGCTGACGGCGATCGCGCGCGAGGTAAACCACGGTCGCGGTTGCGCGCTGCTGCGCGGCTTCTCCGTAGACGACTACACCGAAGGTCAGTGCAAGGTCGCGCTCATCGGCATCGGCACGCATTTCGGTGTGCCGATCTCGCAGAACATGTATGGCGAGATGCTGTGCAGCGTGCGCAGCACCGGCCGCAAGCTGGGTGAGCCGGGCGTGCGCGGCTACGACACCGACTCGGAACTGCGCTTTCACAACGACGAGTGCGACATCATCACGCTGATGTGTCTGGAGACCGCCAAGTCGGGCGGCCTTTCTTCGATGGTGAGTTCGGCCAGCCTGTACAACCTCCTCCTGCGCGACCATCCGGAACACATCGACCAATTGCACGAGGGCTACTTCTTTTCCCTCATGGGCGAGGAGCGCCCCGGCGTCAACCCGAATTCGGACCACCGCATCCCGATCTTCTCCTGGCATGCCGGCAAGCTCTCGTGCCGCTTCACCCTCAACACCATTTACCAGGCGAACAAGCTCACCGGCATCGCGCTGACCGAGCGTGAACAGTCGGCGCTGGACGCGGTGCTGGCCACCGCGCGCCGGCCGGAACTGCGCATCGACTTCGCGCTGGAGCGCGGCGACATCCAGTTCGCCAACAATCTCTCGACCTTGCATTCGCGCACCTCCTTCGTCGACCATCAGAACCCGGCGAAGTGGCGTTACCTGCTGCGCATCTGGCTGCGCTCGCACGACGGACGGCCGCTGGCGCCGGAGTTCGAGCAGCGGTTCAACGGCGGCTGGTCGTTCCGGCGCGGGATTCCGGCCTCGCGCAGGCGTTAAGTAGCGTAGCCTGGCGTCACGAAAGTGACCGCTTCTTTCTTAGGAAATCTTCGGTCCCGTGCTCTCGGTAGTGCGCGTGGACACGCTGGAAGAGGCCATCCAGCTGGTGAACGACTGCCCCTTCGCCAACGGCGCCGCCGTCGTCACCGCATCAAGCGGCGCTGCGCGCAAGTTCGAGACCGAGATCGAAGTCGGCATGGTCGGCATCAACGTCCCGACCCCGGTGCCGATGGCGTTTTTCTCGTTCGGCGGCTGGAAGTTCTCGATCTTCGGCGACTACTCGGTGCACGGCATGGACGGGGTGCGGTTCCATACGCGGCCGAAAGTGGTTACGACGCGGTGGACGACTTTCGAGACGGGGCCACGGTTGAATATGCCGACTTTGGGGTGAGTCCGGTCGCGGTTCGTCCATCGCAGTCATACGCGGGAAGCGTATGCTTGGAGAAAAGGTCTTCATTGAGATCACGCCATTCATTGCGTTGCGAACCGAGCACTGGACCGACGCGGATCTGCGCGAGTTGCAGGCGCACTTGATGCTTCATCCGGATGCCGGCGATGTCATTCGCGGTTCCGGTGGGTTGCGAAAAATTCGCTGAACTGCTTCCGGGCGAGGCAAACGCAGCGGCGCCAGAGTTATCTACTTTCGCCACGTACCGGCTGAACACATCTACCTGGTCTACGGGTATGTCAAGAGTGAACAGGACGACATGACCCCGACGCAATTGAAGCAGTTGATGAGTCTGTTGAAGGACATTGGACATGGATAAGCGAAATTTCGAACAGCTGCTCATGGGCGTGCGGGAGATGAAACGGCACATGGCGGGTAAGCCCGTGCGCGGAGTTATCGTGACGCGGGTCGAAGCGCCCGATGTGCGCTTGATCCGCGAGGCCGCCCAGATCAGCCAGAGCCAATTCGCCCGCCTGATCGGCGTCAACCTTCGCACGCTGCAGAACTGGGAACAGAATCGCACCCGTCCCACTGGCCCGGCCAAGGCCTTGCTCAAGATCGCGGCGTCGAATCCGCGTGCGATCGAGGCGCTGCACCGATGATCCATCGCGGTGGACGTCCGTCAATGTGAGCCTTCACTGCGGTTGGATCTGGCTGAAAATCGAACCCAAAAATGTTGAGGTTGAGAAGCTGTCCGATGACGACTAAGGGCTATACATCATCAGCCGTGTCCGACTATCCAACTTCCCTTGATTCTTGCGCGCATGGGGATTGCCTCTCGTTCGCCTGTGCCTTGTCATTGAAGCCGAGGCAAAGATCGCGCAGGCGACGTCAGTCAATCGCTTCGCGAATACCCGCAAACCAGGCATGCAGCCAGGCGCGCGCAAATTCTTCGGGCGCGACACCGGAACACGCATCATGCATGCCGCGCTCGCCCATACGCAAAGCGCCAAGCGCCGCGAGGATATCGTCGAAGCGTCTGCCGCCGAAATTGAAGGTTTCCCGATAGTTCGAGTCGCCCAGACCGAACACGGCATAGCGGATGCCGGAAAGGTCGGGCCGCTCCTCGCATAGTCCGCGATAAAGCGCGAGCGCGTTTTCGGGCACCTCGCCTTCGCCATAGGTGGACGTGCAGATCAGATACACCTTGCCCGGCGCGAATATCGACGCGTCAAGCTTGTCCATCAAAAGCATCTCGACCTGGCGACCATATAGGTCGCGCAGGATCTGTTGCATGTCTTCGGCGGCGAACTCGGCGTTGCCCGTCATCGAGCCGACCAGAATGACGATCGGCGTCATCGCGGACATGCGCGCATGGAAGGTAGGCGCGGCAAGAGCGTCATCGTCGGACCAGGCCCAAGCGATGCGGCCAGACCTTCCTGCTTGTGACCCATCAGAAAAACTTCAGGTAGCGCTCTTTTTCCCACTCCGTCACATGGACCGAATACGCGTGCCATTCCTCGCGCTTATAGTCCAGCCATGCATTGGCCATGGTGTCGCCCATCACCCGCCGTCCCAAGGGGTCGGCTTCGAAAACGTCGAGCGCTTCACCCAAGGAGCGCGGCAGCAAAGAAACACCGAGGTGGTCGAGTTCCGCGCGGCTCTTCAGGTACATGTTGTCGGCATGCGGCTTGCCGGGGTCGAGGCGCGCGCGAATGCCTTCAAGGCCGGCGGCGATCGTCATCGCCAGGCCGAGATATGGATTGCAGGACGCATCCGGCAGCCGCATTTCGACCCGTCCGCCCCCGAGCGGGATGCGCAGGGTGTTGGTACGGTTGTTGCCACCGTAGCAGACGAAAATCGGTGCCCAGGTGAAGCCTGCCCGGCTGCCGCGCGGCACCAGGCGCTTGTAGCTGTTTACCGTCGGCGCCACCACTGCGCAAATTGCCGGTAAGTGGCGCAATACGCCGGCAATGTAGTGGTATCCAATCTCGGAGAGGCCGCAGCCACGCACATCGCTCGCCGATTCGAACAGGTTGCGCTTGCTCGCAAGATCGAAGAGCGACATGTTGAAGTGCGCCCCGCTGCCGGCCCGATCGCCAAACGGCTTGGGCATGAAACTGGCGAAAGCGCCATGGCGGCGTGCGATCTCGTCAGCCATCAGACGGAAAAACACCATACGGTCGGCCATGGTCTTGGCCTCGAAATAGTTGAAATCGATCTCGAATTGGCCGATCGCATCCTCATGGTCGAACGAATACACCCCCCACCCGAGATGGTTCATGGCGCCGATCAGTTCGTCCATCCACGGCATGTTCTCCAGCAGCCGGGCGACATCGTAGGCCGGCTTGACCAGATGCGGACGGGCGTTGAGCGGCGCATAGCCGCCGTCGGGTTCATCGCGCAGGACGCAGAATTCCGCCTCGATACCGACGTTGACCCCATATCCGAGGGTCGCGGCATCGGCCAGGACGCGGCCCAGGATATTCCGGCTGCAAGGCTCGAACGGCTTGCCTTCGCACCAGAGGTCACTGGCGAACCAGGCCGTGTCGGGCCGCCACGGCAGGATGGTGCAGGACGCCGGATCGGGATGGGCCGCAACCTCTTCGTCATTGACATCCTGCGGCACCCCTTCGACGGCCGCGCCGGTGCACAACTCGGAACCGCGCAACATGCTGTCGAAGTGATCGACCGGTACCATCTTCGATTTCGAACGGCCATGCATGTCCGAATAGGTGGGCAGGAGATATTTCACGCCCTCTTTTTCGAGCCTGCCGCCAAGCGTGTCGGCTTTCGATCCGGTGACCATCAAGAACTCTCCTCAACTGGACAAAAAAGCGGATGACCCGACATCATTCGCGAAGCTGCGGTTGCCTTGCCTACATCCGTAGCGCCATTGCGCCAGCGGTGCCTGCGCGTGCGGCGGACGACACCCGCGCGCGAAGCGTCCCGCCTTCGCGCCGATAGCCCAGGTGGTCGAAAAAAATCCTTTGCAGCACGCGAATGGCGCCAGCGACATCCATGTCGCCCTGGATCATCGAACGCAGCATGATCCCGTCTAAGTGCGTGGACACGAATAGCGCGGCCTGCCGCACGTTGACCGGCGCGAACACGCCCTGCCTGACGCCCTCACGGATGCTGCCGGCGAGGATGCGTCCTTCCTGCCCGTAAAACTCGCGCACTTGGGCATCGGAGGCATCGGTCCTGGCGCTCTGGGTGCTGTAGTCGAGCATGACTTTGACCAGCTGGCGGATTTCGACATGCATGCGCGCGTTGGTCTGAAACCAAGCCGTGATCATTTTCACGGGCTCGTCACGCATGCCGTCGAGCCTGCCGAAGCTGCCTACCGTTCTTTCGATGCAATGCCTGAGGCAGGCGTGAAACAGGTCTTCCTTGCTGTCGAAGTAGTAATAGATCAGCGCCGTGTTCACGCCCAGCGCCTGCGCGATGTCCACGATCGTTACCGCCGACACGCCATGGCGCGCGAAAAGCCCGAGGGCCACGCCCATCATCTCCTCGGTGCGGCTTTGGCCACGGGTCTTGCCGTTGGCCATGTCGCTTTTGCGTGGTTTCGCCATACGCCGTCAACCCTCGCCGTACCGCGCCATGTACGCGTCGGCGGCCTTTCCGAAGCATGCCAGCGGCGCGCGCACTGTGCCGGCGCCGATCTGACCTCCATCCCGTCCGGCGATGCCGATATTCATCATCGGCAGCGTGCCGGTCGAAAGCACCCTGAATATGTCGATCCCGGTGGGCGTACCGCGGTACTTCAGGAACGGAATCCGGAAATCCGGATGCTCGCCCACGGTGATGTCATAGAGCGCGAGATTGCGGCTAACCATGCCCTCGGGCGAACCGCCCTGGTACTTCTGCAACGGGAACGCAGCCGCCTGCGCGAAGCCGCCCAGCCCGACCGTCTCGGTGATCGGACTCTCCCCGCCCATCCAGGCGATTTCCTCTTCCGTGTGCCCTTCGAACAGCACCGCATCGACATTGGCGTGCGGGCCGTCGAACCACTGTTCGCCCAGGCCCGCGACACGAATCGAAAAGCCCCGGCAGTTGAAGGCCATGGCGCTAACCACACTGGACCGTGCAATGCCATTTATAGTGTCGGCCGTCGCCTTGGCCGCCGCCATCGAAAGGCGCAGGAAAAAGTAGTGGTCTTCGGTCATGGCGCGTACCGCCTTTTCAACGCCGCCCGGATCGCCGCCCGCCAAGCCCAATAACGCAGGCAACAACTCTCGCATGAACAGCAACGAAGCCGCAGTGTTGCGGCTGTGCAGGTCATCGCCCATGTGCAGCGCGCTTGTCATGATCGGCTTGAGCGCGATCCCGCCGGCGGCGCGCACGGCCGCGCCCAACACCGGCGCCACCACGTCGCCGATGTGGCGCAAACGGTCGCGTACGCCTTCGTCATAGACACCGTAGTTGAGGCGCCGCCGGTTCGTTCCTTCATAGATATTGCAAAAACCCGAGTTGCCGCTGTACCGGTTGAGCACAACGAAAACCGGCATTGAGGCGGTGTAGATGCCGGCGAGCGAACCGACGCACCTTAGTTCCTGGCACCCGCGCACCCTGATCCGGCCTTCGGCGATGCGCCGCTCGGCATCGGCGGCATCGATGGCAAGCCCTTCGAAGAGGGCGCCGCCGATGATGGCTGCGCGTTGTCCGCCGACATATTCGGCCCACGGCAGGGTCGGCCCGGAAGTAAGGATGGTGTTGGCGGAAAAGCCCGGCACTGCATCGCGTGCCGGCAGGATGTCCACGAGCATCGGATCGGCGCTACCGAGACGTGCCAGAGCAAGCGCGTTGGCGGCGGCACGTCCGCCAGCGGGGTTGACACGGTCAAGAGTCATCGCGTTCGGGTCGGGAAAGTAACGTCCGCCGCACTTCGATGCGCCGGCACATCCGGATGAACACGAAAAATCGCAATCCCCCGGAACCTTTATGCTACATTACATTTAACTAATCGATCAGTTAATTTTCCAGGTTTCCCCCATGAACGCGACGGCCGTGATGTTCAACCCCCGCACCTACGACGGCATCCGCAAGCCGGCGGTGGAAGCGGCCTCGCTGCCCCCGCATTGCTATACCTCGCCCGATTTTTACATCGCTGAACTACGGCACCTGTTCAGGAAAGTGTGGAACTTCCTCGGCCGCGCCGACCGCATCCCGAAAACCGGCGACCATTTCGCGATCGACTACGCTGGCATTCCGCTGATCATCCTGCGCGACCGCGACGGCGGGATCAGGGCGTTCGCCAACACCTGCCGTCATCGCGGCGCGCGCCTGATCGACGCCGAAATGACCGACATCATCGCCAACACGCGCGGCCTGAAGTGTCCCTACCATGGCTGGGTCTACGGCCTTGGCGGCGAGTTGCGCGGCTGCCCCGGCATGGAGCAGACCGTAGGTTTCGACAAGGCCGGTAATGGCTTAGTCCCGGTGCGCATCGACACATGGGGCGGCTTCCTGTTCGTGAACTTCGACGACGATGCGCCGTCCCTTTCGGAGTATCTGGGCGACATGCCGGAGGTGCTCGCAGCCTACGATTGCGAAAACCTTGTGCTCACGCGGACCCGCACCCACATCGTCGATTGCAACTGGAAAATCCATATCGAGAACGCTATGGAGGAATACCACCTGCCATCGGTCCACGGATCCACCCTCAACCTGCTCGACTTCGAGCATTTCGACGTCCCGGCGCAAGGCGCCTGGATGGCGATCCGCGAACGCCATGCCGGCACCCGCGCGCTGCTGCAGGAAGACCGGCAGCGCGCATTCCCGCCAATTCCCGGCATCCACGGGCATGCGGCCGAAGGCACCAACTACGTCTGCATCAATCCTTCGACCATGCTGGGCATGACCATCGATTGCGTCTGGTACATCGAACTCCATCCGCTCGGCCCGGCCCGTACGCGAGTGGTGGTCGGCTCCTGCTTTCCCAAGGTCACCACGCAATTGCCGGATTTCGCCGAACGCGCGCAGTACTACTACAAGCGCTGGGACAAATCGATCGGCGAGGACAACCAGATTGCCCGCATCCAGCAGCGCGGCATGGATTCGCCATTGGCGCAGCCCGGCCGGCTCTCGAGTCACGAATACCTGATTCCCAAGCTCGGCAGCTGGTGGATCGAGCACACGGTCGATCGCGGCGCCGCGCTGGAGCAAGCTTGAAAGCCGCCTGCGCCGTCCGAGACAGGATGGTCGGTTGATGAAAACAAACAGAGGTCCGATGGCGGAGAAAAGGCCGGTAGCCGGGAAAGCCATGCTGGCCCGCGAGCACACGCCGATCCGGCAGGTGCGGAACCTGGCGCGCGTGCATCTTCACTTCGACAACGACAGTGCCCTGGGCGAAGTGTTCGAAGTCACACCCAAGCGCATTCGCGAATCACTTGCGAAGTTTCCGTCCGTGGCCGCGCGGCTCGATATCACGCTCGAGAACGACGGCCATCGCTTAGACCAACACCTGCAAACCGCCGATGTCCTGTTCGGCTGGAACTTCGACCGCGCCAACCTTGCCGAACGCGCGCCAAGGCTGCGCTGGATCCACGCCTCCGGCGCCGGCATCAACCATTTCCTGCCGTTCGACTGGCTGCCGCCGCATGTGGTGTTCACCAACAATCGCGGGGTGCATGGCGCGCGCGCGCATGAGTACGCCATCATGGCCATCCTGATGCTCAACAACCGCATCCCGGAAATGGTCGGCAACCAGCGTCGCGGCATCTGGGAACAGCAATTCAACAGCGGCATCGCGGGCAAGACCTTGTTGGTGATCGGAGTCGGTAGCGTGGGTGGCGGCATCGCCGCTCACGCCAAGCGGTTCGGCATGCATGTCATCGGCATTCGGCGTACCGGGCGCGCGCGCGGCCATGTCGACGAGATGCATACGCCTGACCAGTTGCGGAAATTGCTGCCACGCGCCGACTTCGTCGTCGTCGCCACGCCAGCGACTACGCGTACCCGCCAGATGCTGGGCAAAAAGGAAATCGCGATGCTCAAGAATGGCGCCGGACTTCTCAACTACAGCCGCGCCGCGCTGGTGGACTACGATGCCTTGCGCGCACGGCTCGAACGACGCGAGATTTCCGCCGTGCTCGACGTCTTCGATCCGGAACCGCTCCCGGCCGATTCGCCGCTGTGGCAGACGCCCAACCTCATCATCACCACCCATTCCTCTTCGGACGACACCAATCTCTACACGCCGAAGACTCTCGATTTGCTGTTCTCGCAAATGGAACGCTTCATGGCCGGCCGCAAACTTGCCAACGTCGTCGATCGCGAACTGGAGTATTGATTTGGAGTACGCCGGATTGCCCGGCTTGGTCAAGACGGACCGGATTGCCCGGTCAATTGAGGTGCGTTGGGTCATCCAACCATGGCATGGGTCTTGCAAAAGTGTTTTGGTTCCCGTGGCGCCTGCTGCGGACTTAAGTAAGTATGATGAAGCTTCCACTTGGAGGAAACCATGAAATTCGAATCCGGCATGAACTGGCTCGCAAGATTCGCCGCCATCACCCTGATGGCGGCGTGGGCAGCGGCCCCCGCGCTGGCGCAGACCATCAAGATCGGCGCACCGCTGGCTCTCACCGGCGGCCTGGCCGACGAAGGCAAGAAGCAGCAGATCGCCTACGACATGTGGTTGAAACGGGTCAACGCGGCCGGCGGCATCAACGTCGGCAGCACGCGCATGAAGGTCGAACTGGTCCAGTACGACTACCAGACCAACGAGCAGCGCGCGCAGCAGCTGGCCGAAAAACTGATCGTCGATGACAAGGTCAATTTCCTGCTGGCGCCGTTCGGTTCCGGCCATACCAAAGTGGTTGCGGGCGTCGCCGAGCGCTACGGCGTGCCGGTGATGGCCACCAGCGCATCTTCCGACTCGATCTTCAACCAGGGTTACAAGTACATGTTCGGCACCCTCGCACCCAACAGCGGCAGCGTGGAGAACCTGATCACCGTGATCACCAAGCAGATGCCGAGCGCCCGGCGCATTGCCATCCTCGGCCGCGAAGACGTTTTCCCCAAGGCCATGGCGACGGTGATGAACGACGCCGCCAAGAAAGTCGGCCTGCAGGTGATCTCGATGGAGTCGTATCCGGTGGGTGCGCTCGACCTGTCCACGCCAATCTCAAAGATCAAGGCGCTGGCGCCGGACTGGATCTACATCACCGGCTACAGCAAGGACCTGGTGCTGGCGCGCAAGCAGATGGCCGACCTGGGCGTCAAGGCGCCGGTGATAACCATGATCACCGGCCCGGTTTACAAGGAATTCATCGATTCCCTCGGGCCGCTGGCCGAGGGCGTCACCAGCGCGAGCTGGTGGCACCACAGCGCGCAATTCAAGGGCGATGACCCTTGGGGCACGACCAAGGCGTTCTACGACGAGTTCGTCGCCCGCGAGAAGTCCGAACCCGACTACGTGCACGCAGCCGCTGCGGCAGCACTGGTGGCGCTGCAGAAGGCGATCGAAAAGGCCGGCACCCTTGACAAAGCCAAGGTGCGCGACGCGCTTGCCGCGCTCGACATCGTCACCTTCTACGGGCCGATCAAGTTCAGCGCCAACGGCATGAACGGCGGGCGCGACTTGCCGATCATCCAGGTGCAGGGCGGCAAGCCGGTACTGCTGTATCCGGAAAACATCAAGCAGGCCAACCTGAAGTCGGCGCAGTAGCGCAGGCCCGTCCCCGCGCAGGCCGTCGGCGGGGGCGCCACTGCCCGCGCCGCAGGCGCGCGTCGCTTATTCGAAACGCTCCATGGAATACGGACAAGTCATTGCCAACGGGTTGATGTTGGGCGCGATCTATGCCTGCATCGCGGTCGGGTTTTCGCTGGTCTGGGGCGTGTTGAACGTGATCAACATGCTGCACGGCTCCTTCATCATCCTGGGCGGCTACCTCACGTTTTTCGCCTGGCTGCACCTGAAGATCAATCCGTTTGTCGCGCTGGTGCCGGTAGCCGCCGTTCTGTTCGCGCTGGGCTACCTGATCCAGTACGCCCTCATCAATCGTGTCGTCAGCCGGCCGGTGCTCACCACCCTGACCCTGACCTTCGGCCTCGACATGATCCTGTACAACTTCATGAACCTGGGCTTCACCGCCACACCGCGGCGCGTGTTGCTCGACCTTGGCCGCCTCGACTTAGGGGGCGTGATCCTGCCGCTCGACCGGGTGGTCGCGATGCTTCTCGCGCTGGCGCTCACCGGCATCCTGTTCGTGGTCATGCGCACCTCGCGCATCGGGCGCGCCATCGTCGCCGTGCGCATGGACCGTGACGCCGCCGCGCTGATGGGCATCCGCGTCAATCGCGTCTATGCGATCACATTCGGCATCGGCGCCCTGATGGCCGGCGCCTGCGGCGCCCTGGTGTCGGTAGTGTTCCCGATCACCACCAGCGTCACCGGCCTGTTCCTCGGCAAGGCCTTTGTGATCTGCGTCATCGGCGGACTGGGTTCCGTTCCCGGCGCATTGGTCGGCGGCATCGCGCTGGGCCTCATTGAAAGTCTGGCAGGCTACTTTTTCGGCCCTCAGAGCGCCATCCTCGCCGGCTTCCTGATCATGCTCATCCTGCTGGTGGTGCGCCCGACCGGGCTGATCGGCAAGAAGGGCTACGAATGAAGCGCCTGCCCTATGTCCTGTTCGCTTTGTGGTTCGCCGCGTTGGCGGCGGTCCCATTCCTGGCCAGCAACTACATCGTCAAGATCGCGACCTTTCTGGCCATGTATGGCGCCCTGGCACTGTCGTGGAACTTCATCGGCGGTTACACCGGCTACCCGTCGTTTTCCACCGCAGCGTTCTTCGGCCTGGGCGCCTATTCCGGTGCGCTCCTGCAAAACGCCGGCGTCTGGGTGGGCTTCGCCTGGCTGGGCGGCGCGGTGGTGGTCACCGTCTTTGCCGCCCTGCTTGGCTTTGCCATATTGCGCATGAAGGGTCATTACTTCGCCATCGCCTCGATCGCGTTGGTCGAAATGCTGATGCTCACCGCCTCCCTCTGGGCGGGTTTGACCGGCGGCGGCGAAGGACTCAACGTGAAGATCATGCCGGGAGGGCCCGACTACATCGGCCGCGTCTTCCTGTACACGATGCTGGGCATCATGCTGGCGGCCTTCATCGCAACCGTGCTGGTCGATCGCAGCCGGCTCGGTTTCGGTCTGCGTTGCATCCAGCAAAACGAAGACGCGGCCGACATGGTGGGCGTCGATGTCAGGCGCTACAAGACCGCCGCCTTCGCCCTCTCTGCGGTGTTTTGCGGCGCGGTCGGCGCGGCCTATGCGTCGTGGGTCGCCTACATATCGCCATCGGATTCGTTTTCCATCCTGCTCACCCTCAAGGTGCCGGTGATGGTGCTGCTCGGTGGCCCCGGCACGGTATTCGGCCCGGTCATCGGCTCGGCGGCCTTCGTCCTGATGGAGGAAACCATCTGGGCCAAGTTCCTCGATTATCACCAGGCGATTCTGGGGCTGGTGATCGTCCTGTTGATCTTTTTCCTGCCCGGCGGTCTTCTCAAATTGTTCTCGGGACGGCGCGCATCATGAGCGCGCCCCTGCTGCGGATCGACGGGCTTAGCAAGAATTTTGGCGGCGTGCAGGCGGTCAGGAATGTATCGTTCAAGCTTGACGAAGGCGAAATTGTCGGGCTGATCGGCCCCAACGGCGCCGGCAAGACCACCCTGATCAATCTCGTCACCGGTGTGTTGCAGGCAAGCACCGGCACCGTGCGCTATCGCGGCGAAGATGTAACCAGCCAGCGCCCGTTCCAGGCGGCGCGACGCGGCCTGGCGCGCACGTTCCAGATCGTCCAGCCGTTTCCGGCCATGAGCGTTCTGGAAAACGTAGTGGCCGGCGCACTGTTCGCCGGCGCCGCTGGCTCGCGGGCCGAAGCCGAGGCCGCCGCCATGGCACATCTCGAATTCGCCGGGCTTGCCGAGCAAGCGAAACGACCCGCCGCTTCCCTTACCCTGCCATCGCGCAAACGCCTCGAACTGGCCAAGAGCCTGGCAATGAAACCAAGAGTGTTGTTGCTCGACGAAGTCAACGCCGGCCTCAACACCTCCGAAATCGACCATGCCCTGGGTCTGATCCGCAGCATCGCCGCGCGTGGCATCACCATCATCATCGTCGAACACCTGATGAAGGTGGTGCTGTCGCTGTCGCAGCGCATCCTCGTACTGCATCACGGCGAACTCATCAGCGCCGGCCGCGCCGAAGAGGTGGTCAATGACCCGGCGGTGGTCGAAGCCTATCTGGGCAGCAAGTTCGCCGAACGTCAGAAAAAGATGGCAGTGGCGGCTTCATCATGAGCGAAGCGCTGCTCAAGGTTGAAGGCCTGACCGCCGGCTATGGCGACGTTCAGGTGTTGTGGGGCATCGACCTCGAAGTACGCGCAGGCGAGATCACCTGCATCGTTGGTTCCAACGGCGCCGGCAAGTCGACTTTGCTGCGCACCATCTCCGGTCTGGTGCAGGCCACTGCCGGATCGGTCAGCTTCGCCGCCAAGCCGATTACCGGCGCCGATCCCGATGCAGTGCTCGCAGCAGGCATCGCCCATGTACCCGAAGGGCGGCGCCTGTTTCGCGGCCTTTCGGTACGCGACAACCTGCTGCTGGGCGCCTACCTGCGCAGCGCCGGGAAGAGCGAGATCGAAGCGGACCTCGAGGTCGTATTCTCGATTTTTCCGCGCCTGAAGGAACGCCAGAGGCAAGACGCCACTACGCTCTCCGGCGGCGAACAGCAGATGTGCGCCATAGGCCGCGGCATCATGTCCCGCCCAAAGTTGCTCATGGTCGATGAACTGTCGCTGGGGCTGGCGCCGCGCGCGGTAGAACAGATGAGCGAGGCGCTGGTCGCCATCAACAAGCAGGGGCTGTCCATCCTGGTGGTGGAACAAGACGTATTCACCGCGTTCGAACTGGCCGCTCGCGGCTATGTGATCGAGACCGGCCGTGTGGCCATGCATGGCAGCAGCGACGAACTCTCGGCCGATCCGCGCATCCGCCAAGCCTACCTTGGCCTGTAGCGGGCTCACAGCGACGGCTGAAACCACAACGGACCCGGCCTACTGGCCTACTCGACCGCCATGTCGGCAACCTGTTTGGTATCGCCGTCCTTGTACTGGCCCCAGACGGCGCGCAACTCCGCCATCGCGACCGGATCCAGATCTTTCTGTGGCAGCGCGTCCGCATCCCAGTGACCGTAGGCATCGCGGCCGCGCACCAGGGTCGCCTTGCGCCGCCCGGTGATCGAAGCCACATTGGCAGGAATGTAAAAAAACGCGAACCCGATGCGCCGGTCGTGCGATCGATTCGGCAATGAGCTATGTGCGGTGCGCTCGTGATGCAGGGAAAACTGCCCGGCGGAGAGCGGCATCTCGACCGCCCGCGTGTCATCGATGCCTTCCAGGGTCTGGCCCTTGGCCAGCATGTTGTCGCGGGCAAAGGTTTCGACATGCTTGTAGTCCGGCCCGATGTGCGAGCCCGGCAGGACCCGCAGGCACCCGTGCGTGGGGCTGGCCTCGGTGAACGCCACCCAGGCGGTCACTTCCTCGTGCGGGGTCAGGCCGAAATAGGCGGAGTCCTGATGCCACGAGACATAGCGCGGATCGCGCCCGTTCTTGGCGAATATCGATGCGCCGAACAGCATGATGTCCGGCCCGATCAGGTCTTCGACCGCGTCCAAGATATTCGAGTTGCGCGCGATGTCCATCAACCACGGAAACGCCAGATTGCCCTTGATCTTCAGGGTCTGGTTGGCATCATGGCCGGCAGCGCCTTCGTAGGCCTCGATCCGCCGCTGGTAGTCCGCCGCTCGCTGCGCCGAAAACGCGCGGCATGGATAGACATAGCCATGCCGCCTGAAATGATCGATCTGTTCCTGCGTCAAAAGCTTGCCCATCGCCGCCTCCGCGTGACTCATCTGCCCATTGGTTTCAACGCCGCCTGCTGCATTGTCGCCGGAAACAATATCACCGGCTTGCCGCCCTGGATCTGGATGATGGGCAGGTTGCGGTTCTCGTTCATGCCGTCTTCGCGGAACTTGATCGGGCCGTAAAACGTGTTCACCGAGAGGGTGCGGATCGCTTCGCGCACGCGGTCTCGATCCAGCGAGCCGGCCTTTTCGATCGCTTTCTGCAGCACGATCAGTGCGGCCGCGGACGAGGCATGCACATAGTCCGGCTCCTGCTTGGCCCTGGCGCGGATCGCATCGGCGAACACCTGCGTGGTACCGAACACGTCGTCGGCCTTGTAGGTCTGCGACGGATGCCACCAGGTGGCGCTGGTGACGTTCTCCGCCAGAGGTCCGAGGTTGTCGACGAATTCCTTTTGCGCCGGCCCGGTCAGCATGGTCACGATGGGCGCGTCCAGCTTCAACTCGCTCATCTGCTTGCGAAAAAGCACCAGATCGTTGGTATAGCCGGTCACATAGATCCAGTCGGGCTGCTGCGCTTTCATCGCCCCGATGGCGGCGGAATGATCCAGCGTACCCACCGGATAAAGCGCGTTGTAGACCACCGTGAGTCCGGCCTTCTGCGCCTGCGCCGCCAGCGTGGCCGCCATCACTTTGGGAAACACGTCGTCGCGCCCGAGGATCGCGACCTTCTTGGTGTTCGGCATCTTCTGCCTGAAATGCTCGATCATTGCGTCGACCAGCCCGATCGAGGGTGCGAGCGTGCCGAACAGGTTCTTGAAGCCCTGGTTATGCACCGGCTCGGCGGACGCCACTGCGATGATCGGCACGCCGTAGCGCTCGGCCACCCCGGCCACCACCTTCGTGTGGCCGCTGCCGAAAGGCGCGGTCATGAAATTGACTTTGTCTTGGGTGATCAGGCGCTCGGTCAGTTGCTGGGCACGCTTCTCGTCGGTCTGATAGTCGTAAGTGACTAGTTCGACCCTCATCTTCTTGCCGCCCACGCTGATGCCGCCAGCGGCGTTGACGCGCTCCAGCCAGAGCTCATAGGCCACCTGCTGCTTCTTACCCTCGTCGGCCAGGCCGCCGGACAAGGCCAGCGGTGCGCCGATCTTGATCACGTCTTGCGCGTAAGTCGGAAGCAGGTGCAGCGGCAACAGAAGTGCGGCGAGCAAAGTGGATTTGATGACTGTTCGGTTCATGGCTGCTCCGGGAGGGAAATGGTGTCGAAAGGGATGTACGCTTTGCGGCAAGACCTCAACACATACGCGATGTGACCGTTTCCAAAAAGCAAAACGTGTGCCACCAGATGCCCGTGATTGCTCAGGTGAAGCCGCGATCGCTCAATTCGAGCGGCAGCGAGCATCCACAATATCGAATGCAATCCCGTCTATTCCGCCTTTATGCCAAGCCGCCTGATCACTGCGCCGTAGCGTTCGTAGTCGATCTTCATCGCGGCAATCAAGTCCTGAGCGGTGCTACCAACCGGGTCGGCGCCCAATGCAAGCAACTTTTCCCGCACATCCGGCGCTGCAAGGGCGCGCACGACATCGGATTGGATCCGCTCGATCACCGGTTTTGACAGACCAGCCGGGCCGGCCAACGCATACCAGGAAACCGCTTCGAAACCTGCGAATCCTGCGGTCTCGTTGAGGGTCGGCAAATTCGGAAGCACATTGGACCGCTTTGCAGCAGCCAGGCCAAGCGCGTGCAGCTTGCCCGACTGGATCTGCTGCAGCACCGACGGCAACTGCGCCACCATCAACTGGACATGCCCGCCAAGCAAGTCGCGCACTGCGTCACCCACGCCCTTGTAGGCAACGTGATTGATTTCAATGCCGGCCATCGATTTGAGTATCTCGCCACCCAGGTGTGCCTGCGTGCCGCTGCCGCCGGAAGCGAAGCTCAGGCTTGCCGGCTTTTGCCTGGCCAATGCGACCAGTTCAGCCAAGGTCGAGGCCGGCACAGCCGGATTGACTACAAGTACGTTCTGAACCGACGCTACCAGAGAGATGGGGGTCAGGTCCTTGAACACATCAAGCGTGAACTTGGGGTACAGGTGCGGATTGACGGCGAGGTTGCCGACAGGCGCCGACACCAGCGTGTAGCCGTCGGGGGCCGATTTGGCTGCGGCTTCCATGCCGATGTTGCCCGCAGCGCCGGTTCGGTTTTCCACCACAACCGGTTGTCCCCAAAATTCCGCCAGCTTTGCGCCGACCAGACGCGGCAACGAATCGGCCGCGCCTCCCGGGCCGAACGGAACAATGATCTTCACCGGGCGCGCCGGCCAGGCCTGCGCGAGGGCGGCGTGGCAGGCAAACAAACCCACGACCGCAAACATCCATTGCGCCAACCGCCGAGGCATTCTCATAGGTCTTCCATTCACGTTATCGAGCCATCGGGTTCAAATGCCGAACAAGGTCGCCGCTGTCTTGCCGAGCACCCATTCCTTCTGCGCTTCCGAGATGCCCGATTCGTCAACAATCGCCAGCGAACGGGTGTAGATATCGGCCGGCGTCTTGAGCGCCGCCCAGGTCTGCTCCCAGTCGGTGCCGAAGATCACGCGTTCGGCGCCCACCTCGGCCACCGCTTGGGCCACATGCGCCGGCTTGCTTTGCACGGTGTCGAGATAGACGTTGTCGTGTTTGAAGGCGATCAGGAGGCACATTTCGAACAGCGCATCGTAGCCCCGGCCCATCTTGGTGATGATGAACGGCACCTCGGGAAACCGTTCCGCGAGATCGTCGACGAAGGTCGGCACGCCGTGGTAAATCGGGGTGCCAAACTGCGTCCACGCGGTCTGGAACATGATGGGCATGCGATGACGAGCGAGCAGTTCCAACAGCGGCGCCAGATCCCGGGCGATCTTTTCCGGAGCGGATTCCGCGCTGAATCGCGAAACCCGGATTTCACCCATGCCTTTCAAGCCGAGTTCATTCACCCAGTAGTCCATGTTGCGGCCAAGCTCAGCGTAGTCGAGCGTGTCCTGCTGGCCGGATATGCGGGTGTTGTAGATCGGCCGGAACAGGCCGGTGAAACGATCGGGGTGCTTGCGCACCGCCTGCGCCACGGCTTCATTGGTGCCGATGCCGCGCGACTGAATGATTGCCCGATCGATCCCGGCCCGATCCATTTCACCGAGCATTTCCGCGGTCAGGTCATCGGTGCCTTTGAGCATCTCCTGGAACAGCGCCGGGTTGCGCCGGCGCAGGAGAACCGGATCTCGAACAGTCTTGATGTGATTGCCAAGGTCGAGCCCGCGATTGCCGAACGGATGCGTATGCGCATCGATGATCGGGTACTTGCGGCCTGATCGCGGTATTGCGTCGGTAGTGCTCATCGGTTTTCTTTTCAGTCAAGCGGATCGACCGGGCGCTTACGGCCAAGTCGGCGCCGCGTCGACCATGGCGGCGCGGTCGCGTTGCATCCGGTAGACCGACACATCGGGCACCTGGAAATCCGCCAGTAGCAAGGCAGCGCGTTCTGCCTCCAGGTCCGGAGTCGCGATGGCTGCCTTGAACGCGTCGCGTAGACGCATCACTTCGGCTCCAGAGAGCGCTGCTGTAGCGATGATGGCCGGCATTGGCGTCGGATCGGTGGTGGCGATTACGCGCACCTGCGCCGCGTA